>JABJAL010000082.1 GCA_018669005.1 Nitrospinaceae bacterium | reverse complement strand
CTCACGCTGCTTCCAATTGCCCCACATCCCAGCACAGCTATCTTCTTGCTCATGATTTTCACCCCGTTCGACTTCAGGTTTCGATAAAAAAATTCCTATGGCTTGGACGGTTGATAGTAATTTAAAGAGCTTGATAAATAAACATGGGATTAAAAAATAACGGAGCCCAGAGAATCTCGGCTCTTGTGCCACACATAAATTTCCAGTTCCTCAAATTCATTCTTTAATTCGGGTTGTTCATGGCGAATTCCTAATCAAGCGGCAACAGGTGTCTGGAACAGTCTCCTGCAATGTGAATTCCACGCATAATTTTCTAAATTCGCAGGGGTAGGCAATTCTTTCCCGGCGGCTTCAGTAGGTGTTTTCAGGTTTAGTGCTTGGTGGACCCGGTGGGCGTTGTAGTAATCCTGAAACTCCTCCAGCTTCTGTTCAAGATCATGCCCGTTCCAGAAAAGAAACTCGTCAAGGTATTCGCGTCTGATTGTGCCGACAAGTCGCTCGGTAAAGGGATGGGATATCGGCACATGGGGAACGGTTTTGATTTCCTCGATCTCTCGTATCCGCAGATTGGCCCTCCCCGATGATAGCGGAATAAGGGATCATGATCAGAGCTGAGATAGCGGGGCACGCCTTTACCGATCGCAGCCTTATTGAACATCCGGCATAGGGCAGGGCCATCGACATCACCAGCATGCTCACCAAAGACGATAATGTGCCTTGTGAACTGGTCCATTATAACCAGTACCCAGTGGGTCTTAAGAAAAATGGATTCGCACCGGAAGAGGGCAACACTCCAAAGACTATCCTTCATGTGGCCGATGAAGGTGAGCCATGAGGGCTCATCTCCTGGCTCTGGTCGATAATGCTTGGCACCCATGCGATCTCAGATATTTCTTAGCTACTCTGGAGCGGACGGAGAACTTTTAACTCACAGGTACTGTCCGAACCAGGCGATGGTTTCCTTTACACATTTTTCGAAGCACTCTGGATTGACCACTTTGTAGATGTCGTTGTGGCGGCCGTGGGGGATGCGCACGAGCTTCTTGGGCTCTCCGCACGCGGCATAGACAGCCAGGGGACCATCCTCGGCCGGCACCATGACATCGTCCTCCCCGCAGATGAACAGCACTGGCCGTGGGGAGATGCGCCCGGCCACCCACTCGGGCCGGTAGCGGAACAGTGCCTCGGCGCTCTCCAAGTCGTATTCGTTGACCTCCGCAATGCCGTGGACTTCCTCGATCAGCTTAGGCTTTGGTTTGTCCGGGTCGTCCGGGCACAGATAGGTCCGGGGCACCATGGTTCGCTTGCCGGTCAAGACCCGCTCGCGCGCGGCCACCCGCACCTTCTCCTTGAGTTTGATCCACTCGTAGGCGGAAAATACTGATCGTAGCCACTTGTCTCCGTTACCTACACCCACTGCGGAAACCGCCACCTTCACCCGCTCGTCGAAGGCCGCCACCCATATGGCGTGGGCACCTCCATAGCTGGTGCCATAAATTCCAATACGATCTGGGTCCACCCCTTCCACCGTCTCCAGGAAGGTGATGCCATCGTAAGTATCCTGCGCCTGCTCCAGAGGGCGGTGCCGCCCCTTCAAGCCTTCGGCGTGGCCGAAACCCCGGTAGTCAGGCGCCAGAGTGAAGTAGCCCTCCTCCGCTAGGCGTTCGGGTACGTCGATTGTGGCCAAATCCTTGCGGCCGCTATAGCCCGTAATACAGATGACGGCGGGCCGGGGAGGATCTCCCTCCTTCCAGTCATTCGGTGGGTAGAGATAGGCGGATATCTTGAAGCCATCGCTGTAATAGAAAACTTCCTTGCGCATCGAATTGCCTCCTTTTGCATCAAAATTTCCAAAATCTGCGCTCTGCAAAAAAGCTGTGTGCCATCAAAACAAAAAATTCCTTGTGTATTCCCTATACCGACGGATTCCTCACAGTTTGAATCCGAGCTGGAATCGCTCGTTTATCCCGCGGACCTGTTCCAACACGGCAGGGGTGAGAGGGATGCCCAGCCGCCGGTTTTCTTCCTCCGCGATGGCTTCGGGCTCTCCATGAATAAAAATGCGGTTGCGCCCGGACGCCTTTTCCGAATTTCGGATGGTGTCGAAAATCTGGGCTATCTGACCAAAGACGAGAGTGGAATCTCGGAAACCCTCCACTTTCAACGCTCCCATGAAATGACCGGTGCCCGGAGGCGCATTTCCCTTCTTCGCGTTGATCCGGTCCTGCAGGTTGGACCCCGCAAGCACGCTGCAAAACAGCTCCACCATGAGGGAGAGTCCGTACCCTTTGTGGCCGCCCGTTTCATCGCCCTCGCCGCCCAGCGGAAGAAGCGGGGTGTCGAATGAGAGAATACTGTTTTCATCCAAGTGGGGCGGCCCGAAAGCTTCGGAGATCCATCCACTGGGCAGGGGTGTTCCCTCCCGGAGAGTCGTCTCCACCTTTCCCCTGGCGACAGTGGAGGTGGCCATGTCGAGGTGGAAGCTGTGCCCATCGGGCCCGCCGGGGAAGGCGACGCTCATCGGGTTGGTCCCCAAAACGGGCTCAATGCCGAAGGTGGGAATCACCACTCCGCCGCCGTTTGTCATGCTGATGCCGATGAAGCCGCGCTCCATCGCTTTTTTCGCCCAGTAGCCGACGTAGCCGAGGTGGCTGCAATTGCAGACAGCCATAAATCCGGCGCCGTGCCTCCCGGCCCGCTCAAGCGCTTCCTCCATCGCCCGGTCCGCGGCCACGGGGCCCAAACCGTTATCGGCATCGAGCGTACCCGTAACATCGCTCCCGAAGCGAACCTCCATCTGTGGGCTTTTGTTAATGACGCCTTTCTCCAACCGGTTCATGAAGGCTACCAGGCGGCCGCATCCGTGGCTCCGGATACCGCGGATATCGGCGCTGACGAGAACATCTGCCATCAGCCTTGCATCTGCCTGGGGAACATCGAGGGAGCGAAAGGCGGAGGTGATGAATTCGTGGATGAGTTTGTGTGGGAAGCGGACGGTGCCTTCGGGCAGGGGGCCAGATTCAACCATGGAAACCTCCTTGGGTAGAGAATGGAAAAAATGTTCCCCGGTGCTTTGGAAATACCAAATTAGTTAAGAATTTAAAGATTTTTATATATCTTCTTTTAAATTGTATTAATGGCACTCTCGAGGCCATTTGCCAACTCGTTGGCAGTCGCTGAAATGCTGTGTATGTAAAGGAAGTTACCGGCCCATCCTATCCGAATACACGTTCGAGTCTTAATTTCCTGTTTGAATGGGATTTTTATCAAATTTTAAAAGCATTGAATTTTCAGGGGATGGAGTTATTGCGGAGCACGGGTGTATAGCTAAGGACCTTTAAGATACCACGAACTATTGTACAAAAATTTTCTATAGGGTAATTTTTGTTTCTATAGGGGAAACTTGTTTTTGGCCTCCCTGAAGCTAAGAGGATGCTTCGGGGAGTTAGGCGATTCTATCTCATTTATTCATCCATATAGAGAAACCATGATGGACTTAGGTATCCGTGCTTTTTGGTATGACCTTCCGGAGACAAGGGAGGAAGAGTACATACAGTGGCTTCATGAAGAACATTTGCCTCAGATTCTCGCCCGGCCTGGGTTTTTGTGGGCGGGGCACTATAAGTTGACCGGTGGAGGCGAAGGCATGAAGAAAGTACAGGAGTCCGTGGTTCGCTATGTGGATGATCCTAAGGTCGGTCGAGGGACTGGTTATTTGATGATGATTGGCGCTCTCAACACCGATATTTTTTTCGACCCGAATTTGCCACAAATATCCGAGAGGTGGGACAAGGAAACCTTTGAGATGGTTAGTTTACGCCAAGGTCTTCGCACATCAGTATTTCACGAACAGACTCGGGTCAATGGACCAGCTTTCTCAAGGCGTCCACCCGATACCGCTCCAGGTCCTGTCATTCAGATGGGCGCATTTAATGCCGATACACCTGAAGACGAGGAGGACCTCGGTGCGTGGTATGTCCAGTATCGCCTTCCCAATATGACGCGGATTGAGGGTTGTATCGCCGCACGCAAGCTCCTTTCCGTTTCCGGGTGGGGCAAACACTCCGTTCTCTACGAGTTCACATCTTTCGAGGAGCGTGAGATGAATTTTGAAAAAGATCAGGAAGTACTTGCCTTGGACGAAACGGCCTGGACGGGACGAATTATTAAATATCTCACACACGGTCCAGGCTCTCCCAGTGTGGGACAACGTATATGGCCTATATAAGGTAAGGATTCGCTCGATTCTATTTCTCTGATAATTCTATTCAATTCCCTGTTCCTGTTTCAGCTTGGAATACCTGTAATGCTTTAATTTACGGTGTACTCCGCAAAAATTTGATTCCAAATGAAATGAAAGACTTATTCGAATCACAAGATTTGTGGTCAGCATGGCATAATCGTTGTCATGAACTTTTGCTTGGTGAATTAGTAATTCGCCATACACAGGCAGCATTCTACGGTAGGACTCTTGAATTAGACATGACGGTGCAAAGTCACACTGAACATGCTTGATCAATTGGGGTATGTTAGCCAGGAAAGAGATGAGGAGAGGATACATGAGTAAACGCATTGCTATATTCGGTGCCGGTGCGGCAGGCAGTTATCTCGGCGCGTTTTTGACCCGCGAGGGCTACGACATCACGCTGATCGACATGTGGGGGCAAAATGTCGACACCCTGAACGAGAAGGGGCTGAGCGTCTCGGGTTCTCAAGGGCCTTTCACGGTTCCGGTGCGGGCAATACATATGACTGACGCCATCAATATCACTGAGCCATTCGACATCATCTTCCTGGCCACGAAGTCTTACGACACGGAGTGGTCCAGCCATTTCATCAAGAGGTTCTTGTCGCCGACCGGTGTGGTGGTCAACAGCCAGAACTGTATGAATGATCGTTTAACCGCTTCCATTGTGGGCTTCGATCGCCAGGTGGGCTGCGTCATGTCCAGCATTAACGTGGCGCTTTGGGAGCCAGCCCATGTCAATCGGGGCGGCCAGCCGGGGCGGGACCGGGGACACGATGTCTTCCGCGTTGGTGAGCTACATGGTCAGATCACGCCTCGAGTTGAGGAGATAGCCGACATGCTGAGTTGCATCGATGGTTCTCACGCCACGTCCAATATCTGGGGGGAGCGCTGGTCCAAGCTCACCACAAATTCTGTGGGCAATCCCGTAGGCGCCATGACCGGCCAGGGATCGCAGGTGATCGCGCAGGATCATCGAGCCCGCCTGATACAGGTGCACATCGCCAAGGAAACCTGCCAAGTCGGTCTGGCTCTGCACGTTAACATCGCGCCCGTGAGTGGTGAAGAGGCCTCGAAGTGGGCCAATGCCGACGACCGCGCCGTATTTGAGGAGTTGGAGGCCAAGTTTCATCCCCGGTCCGGCGCAGCCGACTGGCGCTCGTCCATGGCGCAGGATGTGGTCAAAGGCCGACATACAGAGATTGAATACATGAATGGCTACACCGTGCAGCGGGGCCGAGAGGTGGGTGTCCCTACGCCTGTAGGCGCGGCCATCGTTGAGGTGGTGAAGCAAATCGACGCCGGCACGTTGAAGCCGGATCCTTCCAACGTGGAGCGGGTGCTGGAACTGGCCGGACTTTAGACATTTCTGTAAGGGGCAAATTAACGGCGAAGGCAAGCGGCGGAGGGTGAATAGACCTAGAGGAACTCACCTCAAGCCTGTCCCTCCCGAAAACTCATCACAGCTGAATACTGTGGGTTGCAAATTGTTAACTTTGCGGAGGTGGGGCCCTAGGCAATAGCCATTTCCCTGTATTTTTCCCGTTAAAACAGGGAATTTAGCGGAGAAGGGTTCGCACCAGACTCCGCCCACCGCCACTTTTAAGTCATCAAAATTTCTCTCTGATTTTTCTTGTCCCTATTTCTTGCCGTAAGCGGGGCTTTTTGGGCGCTGCTCCTGAAATACCCGATTATCTGCGACTATGAACAAGGAGTGTAATTAACCCTGTGTTTGGGGTAATCAAAAGAATTCGGAAAGATGATGTGAAGATCTAGGTGCGAACAGGTGTCCCTTGATTTTTCTGTCGAGTGGTCAACTGCCATGCCAGGACGATTGCGAACATCACGAATCCTAGCACGTCGCTCCAGAGGCCAGGCTTGATAAGTGAAAACGCGGCGCCCATGAGAAGAATGCGCTCCGCCATGTTTGCCCGGTGTAGCCACCACCCCTCAAGAGATGCGGACAGAGAGAAAATGCCGACAAGGGCGGTGATAATGGACCAGATAATTTCTATGAGTTCACCCTTCAATAGAAGCGCGGGCCCATAGACGAACATATACGGAACCAGAAAACCGGTGAGGGCAAGCTTCGAGGCGGTGACACCGGTTCGGAGCATGGGCGCGCCGGCAACGCTTGCTGCGGCATAAGCCGCCATGCAGACCGGGGGGGTCACGTTGGCTAGGACGGCGAAATAGTATGCGAACAAATGTGCGGAAAGAGTGTCCACTCCCAAATCGATGAGTGCCGGAACGGCCAGCGCGGCGACGATAATATAGGAGGCCGCCGAGGGCATCCCCACACCAAGGATCAGGCAGGCGGCCATTGTCAGCATCAGCGGAAAGATCAACGTCACCTCGGAGAGCGAAAGAACCAATGAGGTGAACCGCAGGGCGAAACCCGTGAGGGCCACCACTCCGATTATGATTCCAGAGGCTGCGGTTGCCGTCGCGATGAGAATGACATCCTGTCCGCCCTTTCGAAGCGCCTCCCAGGCCCCCCTCGGGGTGAGGCGCGTTTCCTTTCGGACAAAGCTCACTCCGATGCAAAGGAGAATGGCTATGAATGCGGCGCGAAAGGCCGTGAATCCCGACACCAAGACATAGACCAGACCCACGAGGGGAATGATCAGATGGATGTTGCGCAGGCTCTGGCGTAGGGAAGGGACCTCTTCTTCTGGAAGACCGGTCAATCCCAAACGCATCGCTTCGAAGTGGACCATGAGTCCCACCGAAAGGAAGTAAAGTACCGCCGGGATGATGGCAGCAAAGGCAATGTTGACATAGGGAATACCCGTGATGTCAGCCATGAGAAAAACGGCCGCGCCCATTACCGGTGGCATGAGCGCACCTCCGCTGGAGGCGGCGGCTTCCACTGCGGCCGCGAAGTGACGTTGGTAGCCAAGGCGGATCATCATCGGAATTGTGAAAGCGCCCGTTCCGTAAACGTTTGCCACCGGGGTGCCGGACATGGATCCGAAAAATGCGCTAGACAACACAGCGATCTTCGCCGGGCCGCCGTGGCTCTTGCCCGCAAGCGAGCATGCCAGATCGATGAAAAACTGCCCGGCGCCGGTGATGTTGAGAAACGCTCCGAAAAGAATATACAGAGCGGCGTAGGTGGCCGATATCCCGAGCGGGATGCCGAAGATTCCCTCCTGGTCGAAGTACAAGTAGGCGATTAAGTGACTCATGCTCCAGCCCCGGTGGGCCAGCATCCCCGGCATGTAGGCTCCCAGCATGGCATAGAGGATTGCTGTCAGCGTGACCGCCGCGAGGGGCCAGCCAGCCGCACGACGAACGGCGTCGAGCAGGAAGAAAAAGGTGAGCACCCCCAACCAGTATTCCGTCGGCGAAACCGGGCTCGCCAGGCCTTCACGGTTTATGACGTATTCGTAGTTGAAGGCGATGTATCCGATACACACCACGGACGTAGCGGCACACAAGAGATCTGCCG
>JABJAL010000081.1 GCA_018669005.1 Nitrospinaceae bacterium | reverse complement strand
CCCGCCTCAACCCAAAAACGGGTCATAAGGGGTTTGGACTCCTGGGCAGTCTTAATTTCGGCGTTCGCCTCATCCTCTGCGCCAATATCGATGAAAGCACCAGCCCTGGCTAGATGAACAGAGGGGACAAGGAAGTCCGCCCTTTTTTTCAGAATATCGTCAACCGTCTCTCCTAAATCCTGCTGGTTGAGCGGCTTGATGAGATGAGCATCAAGGGCAAAGTCACTCGCCTCGGCATAATCGCTCTCACTCATCTGGCCCTGATTGCTAATCAACACGAAGAGAATGTTGGCGGTGTTCGGATCTTTTCTAAGATTTGAGAGGAACTGGGTGCCGTTCATGTTCGGGAGGTCCCATTCGCAAACGATGAGATCTACAGGATAGTTGTTGAGGTATTCGCTCGCCTCCTCGGCGTTGGTAACGCCGCTCACTATCCGTCCACCAATTTGCTTGAGCATGGCAACTATCGTTCGGCGCAACTCTCCCTGGTGTTCGACGACAAGCATACGAACATCAGCGTCCACCATGAAAGATTCCCTTCCCTATAAAATCCACATTCCTTGAGTAACTACTGGGAGTTCCTCATCCCATTTCACTCAACGGCAATGAAAATAATATCATAAATCAAAGCTGAAAAGCCTCAGCCCATTTAAGAACTCTAGAATAAGTATTCCAAAACCCTTTATTTGTCAACGACTTAAATAAAAGTCATTATAATTAAAGTTATTATTCGGCAATTCTTTCCACCTGAAAAAAATAGGCATCACCCACATATGAAATGCATCGATCAGCCTTAACTCAACATAGCTTCATGAAAGGGTAAGCAAAATAGAGACTCAAAAAAGAAAATAATACACATATTTTCAAATACTTGTATGTCCAATTCAATTCTAAAATACACTTCCCTTTTCGAGAACTGTTGAACAAATCAGGGGGTAATCTCAGGATATTAATATGTGAGAGTTTGTCTCCCGAAGTTTTTCTGACATCTGGCGCGCAATGCTAATTACCACCTTAAGGGCGAGCCCAGGAAGCACAGTGCTGATGATCTCGGCAGGAAACGAGAATAGCGCAGATTTTTTCAATGCCGTCGCGGTCGCCGTCCTGGGGATGTGCTCAAGAAGCGCCATCTCTCCAAATAACTGCCCTCTCCGCACACGCGCGACCTCTTTTTTGCCAATTGTGATACCAATTTCGCCGGTGAGCACCAGAAAAAATCGGTCCGCGATATCCCCTTCATTGAAGATAATGCTGTCCGATTCAAAAGAAACATTTTTGCTCATATCCAGTAGTTCAGTAACCTCGTCTTCCAGCAAATCGGAAAAAAAAGAATAGTTTCGTTGAAGTTTACTAATAATTTCCTTCATATCTGCAGAGCTGAGGCCCCCCTCTCTCCGGTCTGCATCTTTTTGTAGGTTGTTCATTTTTCGTCTCTTAGTTTATTGAATTATGTCCGGTTCGAATTTCACCATTTCGATACTCCACTACATGAAAAATTCTTCTCGAGACTGATACTTGCCACGAGCCGTTGTAAAGATATTTCCATCAAAATCTAGCGTATGGCACCTCATATCGGTAATAAATCTATTTGAACCGAATTCAAGAAAAATATCCAACTGTTTTAGAGGCGAAAAATTCAGATATTTACAATTATACAAATAGATAATTCAATTATTGGAGCATCAGAGAAAAAAATAAAAAAACTTGCAGGGGGATTTAGTTCTTGGGGGATTTAGTTCTTAACAAAGACATTCTGATTGGAGGGTGATGAGAGGCAAAACCGGGTGGCGTGACATCCTCTAATTATTACAGATATTGGGAAAACCTCTTTCCAAAACCGCCCAGAGACCGCGCATCTCGCCCGTTGCAGCTCTCAACTGGCTGTTCGGCGGGGCAATCCCTAGGCGGTAACCCAGTAAATTTGACGGCGGCTCCTCTCAATTCAATGTAAGCCCCTACTACTCGCCCGCGCCACATAATGCGTACGATAATCTCATTATTTTTTATGAAAAATTTTAGGGAGGGGGGCAAGTCTCCACAAACCACGCGTTTCCACAAAAAAAAAGGGCAGCTTTCGCCACCCCCTTTTTTAAAACTCAACTTCCCTTTTGTTAAGATATCGGCCTACGGCGCATAGGGCAGCGGGGCCATGGCCTCAATATCGCTAACCACATCGATAATGACCGGACGATCCGCCTCGAAGGCCTTCTGGAGGGCACCCTTGAGTTCCCCTGGCTTCTCGACCCGGATTCCCATTGCGCCCATTGACTCAGCAATTTGGGCAAAATTCACTTTATTGAGAACCCACATTTCGCGCGCCTGCTCTGTCTGCTCTCCTCCGTATGCCGCATCAAAACCGCGCTTAGATTGGTTGCCTGCGCCATTGTTGTTCACAAGGGTGACGGCATTAATCTTCCAGCGAACAGCGGTCTCGATTTCACCGATGTGATACCAGAAGCCCGAGTCACCCGTGAAGGTAAGCACCGGTCTATCTGGCAGAGCACATTTGGCGCCAAGGCCAGCAGAGAAAGCCCAGCCTAGATGCCCAAAACTCCGTGTGTAGCTCTGCCCCGGGTGTTTGAGGTCGAACATACCACCCATCCACATGCCCGAGTGGCCCGTGTCGGCAAGCACCATGGCGTCAGACGGAAGATTTTTGGAAAGCTCATTGCAGATGCGCTCGGGTCGAATTGGCACGGCATCCGAGTTGAGTAGCGATTCAAAATCTCCCCGCCACTCGGCAACAAGCGACTGCGCCCGCTCGACCCAACTTTTTCTCACACCAGCCGTGCTTGCATCGGCCACATCAATCATTTTCTGGAGCGAAACCTTCGCATCGCCCAGCACTGACGCCTTGGGCGGATAGTTTCGACCAAGCTGCTCGGGGTTGATGTCGAGGGAAATAGACGAGGTGCCTATTGGCGGCACCTGCCAGAAGTGTGTCGTCATCCCACCCGTCTCGGAGCCAACGTAGAAAATCAGATCCGCCTCGCTGACTATCCGGTTTGCGCTGATGCGCGAGTAGGAGCCCACCACCCCAACCGAGAGCGGATGATCGCCCGTGATGCTGTCCTTGCCCGTCAGCGAGGTGGCCACTGGAATCTGCAGCTTCTCGGCGAGGGCGACAAGCTCGGCCCCCGCGCCTGAGGCCCTCACACCACCGCCCGCGACGATAACCGGTTTTTTCGCCTCCGCGAGAATTTTCACCGCCGCCTTGACGCGATCCAACTCGGGCTCGGGTCGGTATGGGGGAACGTGATCAAAATCATGTTCAACAAGGACATCCATATCCGCCTCACCCCGGTCAACCTGGCCCTCATTACCGGCAAACTGCAGATGGACAGGGCCCGGCGTGCCCGAAGTGGCTACGCGGAAGGCCTGGCGCACCATATCGGGAATACGCCCGGCATCATCTATCGTGGCGTTGAATTTTGTGACCTGATCGAAACTGGGGACGTCATCGATTTCCTGGTAGACTTTACGGAATTTCGTCTGGGGTATGCGCCCTCCCGTAAATGCGAGAACCGGCGATTTTGCGAGATAAGGATCCCGAAGGCCCGCCGCCAAATTCATGGCACCGATTACCTGGGCCATGCAAACCGAGGGGCGCTTTGATGCCCGCGAATAGCCATCTGCCATGTAGGCAGCCGATTTTTCCCCATGCGTTTGAATACGGGCGATAGTCGAGCGCTCCTCAAGCTCATACATCGTCCGCCTCAAGACAGCGGGCACATGGAAGATATGGGTGATCCCGTAGCCCTTTAGCATTTCCGCTAAAACTTGTGCGCCAGTCATTTTTGCCATTCCACTTCTCTCCTTGAGATATAAATACCGCAGACAATGAGCCCACTAACAAAAGTGATAATCGGGGAATATCAAACGACCTTTATACTGCGCTCTAGAGAGAAAACCGTCTAGTCTTTCGGGCCATTTCACGCGGCATAAAAATTCTCGTCTTTTGGCCATCTCGTGGGCCATTGATTTTTCCCAGGATTGGCTTGGGTAAAGTATATGTAGTCTTAATACCCCACTCGCTCTTCTCGCCTCGTTCAATTTTTTCGACCCAGACAAATTCGGTTCGACCGACAGTGAATTCCGGGACATGGCACACATCGGCGAGGTCGGCGCTGCGAGGATGGTGCTGAAAATAGCAGAGGACGAACGAACACGAGCCCTGATGTCGCGATACGTTGACAAGGAAAAAATCCGATCGGAGATCGCCGGGGCAAGGAATCCGCTCTTCATCCCCGGCCCCTCCCCTTTGCTCGTTGATCACACTCGCAGCAAAAACCCTTGATTCAAACCCTTTCGGCTCCAAAGTGGGCACTATTACAGTATTTTTTTGTTGCTGATTTTCATTACATCATCCCACTCCCACATACACCTCCAACAGGAAAAAGTGTTCACACAGATGCACCCATTTGAAATGAGAAAAGAAATTTGCCATTATTATATAAATCTTAAATCCTAATTGGACCGATAAGGATTATCGGCAAATTCCAAACAGGGGTTCATCAGAAGCAATGCATTCGCGTTACCAGGTTGCGCGGGCTCGGGTCGCTTCATTCAATTTTTAGGAGAACTACAAAGTGCCAGACGGAACAGTCAAGTGGTTCAACGATTCAAAGGGTTATGGATTCATCTCCCAAGATGACGGGGACGATGTGTTCGTCCATCATTCGGCTATCATGCAGGAGGGATTCAAATCCCTCGAAGAGGGTGAGAGCGTCTCGTTCGAAATCACCCAGGGACCAAAGGGGCTCCAGGCCGAAAACGTGCAGAAAAAAGGAAACGCCTAGGTAGCTTCGCATGGACACAAACGTGCCCTCGCAGATATTTTTTTCAGATAAAAAGGGCGGCCTCCAGGGGCCGCCCTTTTTTTATTAACATTCTGTTATATGCCCTAAAAACCATACACCGAAAGAATTATTCGGCCCTACAGCACAGCGACTATTTATCGGAGATTAACTTCATACGACTTACGCCGGCCGAAATACCTGTCCCCTTAAAGGTATCGAGCGAGGGCACGAGGCTGAAATTATTTTGCACACCACCGACGAATACATTAGTGCCAACGCCTTCTTTATAAATACCCACAGAAGCAGAGGCGCCAGAGTAATCACCGGCCAGTGTGTGAGAGCCCATATTGATGTCCGTGGTGAGACCCATGACCGTGAAGTTAAGCGTCTCCTCGGATTTCTTACTTAAATCAATTCCGAGAAAACCAATCTCTCCTTTGTATTTCTCCATCCCCTTGGCCGTCTTGAAGGTGCAATTGATGGCCACCGAGGTGCGGAGGAAATACTGAACCCTGGAGCCGGGCTTAGACTTGCAAACAAGGCTTCCGAGTTGCACCCCTTCTTTTTTCTCGGCTGCTCCCGCCACCGAAGGACCGAGAGCCAGAGAAACACTCAATACGAAAACAGCGTAAAATATTGGACGGACGATTCTCATGCGTTTCTCCTGGTTAAAGTTCGGCAGATAAAGAAATCTGAGTCAATACTCACCTACACCTGATAAAATAGCATATGCCCGTAAAAGATCAAAAAAGAATTGTTATATTTTCCTAACGAAATGCGGGAAGAGCCTCCTCTCTTTTATTCGACCCCGCATTATGCGCCGAATCGGGGGGAAAGAGCCGTCGGGGTTTTGGCCACAAGAAGTGCCTCTGGGGATCTTTCTCAGCGGCCTTCTTTGCGGGTAGCTCCGCCAATTCAATTAAGCCCGTATTTGCCAAACTGATAGCGTTGCTGCATATTTCCAGATCAATTCATTTATCCGATTTCGATCTTTATTTCTTACCCGGATTAAAATGCAAATCGAGCGGGTAACCCATTTCACTTTTTTGAAATTTAGAATTCCGAATATGGCGGCACGGTAAATTTTTATCTATTGTCAATTTTATTTTCTGCATCGGAGGGAAATAGGATCATGAACATTTTCGGAACCAAATTCGATTATAGGGCGAGACTCGAAAAAATCAGGAATCTCATGGGGAAATGGGAGATTGATTGCGTCCTCGTGCACAAATCGTCCAACCAATACTATATCTCCGGTATGTACCAACATCTCCCTTGGTATCCGGATTGTCATACCTATGTCACCGAAGCGCCCATCATTCTGTTCAGGGATACCAGTATCGACCCTGTGTTCCTATGTCATTTCGGCACAATCAACGCGATAAAGGAGGGAACTTGGATCGAGGATGTTCGAACCTACGATCAGGAACGCAATCGCAGCGTGTATGAAGCCATCGCGGATATTTTAACGGACAACGGCCAAAAGAGCGCGCGGATTGGGGTGGAGGAGGACACCTTAACGATCAGCACATTTGAAAAACTGGAAAATCTTCTGCCCGATGCAGAATTCGTGCATGCCTCCGAGGTTTTCAATTTCGCCAGAATCGTCAAGGAGCCAGAAGAAATCGAACTCCTCAAAAAATCCGTCGTCATCGGGGAGGCGGCGATGAAAGCCGCGATCGAGGCGGCCCAAGTAGGCGTGCCCGAAAGCGAAGTGCAAAGAGCGGCCGAGATCGAAATGAGAAAAGGAGGGGCCGTAAGAGAGGTCGAGACGATGTGTCAATCGGGCGTGAGAACATCGAATTTTCGCGCCTTTGGAGCGGAATGGAAAAAAATCGAGCGCAATGAATTAGTCATGGTGGATTTGGGCTGCGTTTACAAAGGCTACGGATGCGACATCACCAGAACATGGGCCGTGGGCGAGGCCACCCCCGAGCAGAAAAAAATCGCCGGGGACCTATACAAGGCGCACGAGGAGATTCTCAAATTCATAAAACCCGGCCTCCGTTATCGGGAAGTAATTGATTTCGCACGAAAAATCCTCACGGATGCCGGATACGAAACCAGCCGGACCTCGTTTCCCTACCAGCATTTCGTTATGCACGGAATCGGTCTGGGGCCATTTCACGATCCGCCCCGCCCCTTCCACCGGGCACCGAACAAACAAGACACGGACGTCATTTTGGAATCCGGGATGACGCTGTCGATTCAACCCTCGGTGCGCCACGAAACATATACGATTCGTTTTGAGGACGATATCGTCCTCACACCCCAGGGCGCGGAACTGATGACAACGCTTCCCAAGGAGATGATTTGAAAAATCCCTGTGCCCGCTCTCCGCGAAAACGCTATTAGTAGAATAAAATTAATGGCATATCCCAAGCCATCAAAATTTCAATCTATTTTTTTGCATTGACCCATATTTCCGCTTCATTCAATCAAACCGGCTAAACCGCGCCTCAAGCAAGTGCGCCCTCAAGATAGCCCCTGAGGGTGCGGCCACAGAAGGCCCGCGCAAAATTCTCGCCATGAATCTCTGCTAGTCGCCCTGCAAAACCCTGATACCCACGTGCCCCCGGAAACTCATCAAACATCCTGTTGCCCGCAGGGCCAGGCCGGTTCGTCCCGGCAAAATCGGTTCCCATCACGACCTGCCCCTCACTCAGCGCCCCCAGATAATCGATTTCCTCCAGGTGCCGCTCGAACGTGCCCACAAATCCCGGATGCGGCGTGAGGCCAACGAGCCCGCCTGTCTCGAAGATTCGCTCGGCCTCCTCGCGGGGCAATCCTCGCTCCTTGAAACTTTTCTCGACAGGCTCGCCCAAAAAACCGTGCGAATAATGAATCGCGTTACCCGTCACCAGCGCCAGATCAATCATCCCGGCCTTCGTTCTGTGGTTCGCATGCGCACAATCGACGACAAATCCCCTCCGCCAGGCGCTCATCATGAAACTGCGGCCAAGCGGCGTTATCCCCCTTGCAGGATCGCCCTCGGCCCCGCCACCCAGTGCATTGTCCTCGTTGTAGAGCGGGGCCACGCTCCTAAAACCCATCGCCCGGAGCTTGCCAAGTAGGCTGATATCCGCCTCGTCTTGGACAAAATAAATCCCCTCGGCGTGAAGCAGTTGATTGCCCGCCCCAGCGAGATCCGGCGCGGCGAGGACGAATTCGAGCCCCTCCGCCCCCCGAATCAGCTCCACCTCCTCCTCAAGACGGCTCCATTGCACATCTTTCGCCGCCTCGGCGAGGCGCCCCGTTGCCGTGAACACCCCGCCGAGCGAGGACGCTGTGGGCAAATCGATCTGCTCTGTCAGATACTCGCGCCCCTCGGGCACCCGCTGAATCAATCTCAAGTCGGTGTGAAAATCCCAAAATTCGGGTAATTCGATGTCCATCGCCCCTCCCCCCGCTAAAATTTAGGTATCAAGCCCCTTACACATCAATGGAGCAAGAATACGAGCCGTCAGTCTTAATCTCAAACCGTTTTCAAATAATATGCTTCCGCATGTACCATGCCCTTGCATACATACCGGCCCGCCGCCCTGGGGCCGCTAAAAAGTCTACTCTCTAAGCGGGACAACGTAATTGAAAATCATCGAGATTCGGGACACCGTCGTTCCCATCAAATCAGAAATTCGAAACGCCTACATCGATTTTGGGCTGATGACGGTGAGCGTCGTCGCCCTCATCACCGATGTGATTAGGGACGGCAAGCCCGTCGTCGGCTTTGGCTTTAACTCAAACGGTCGCTACGCACAGCAGGGTTTATTGCGAGAGCGCTTCATCCCGCGCCTCAATGACGCGCCTCCCGAATCGCTCATCAACGATGCCGGGGACAACCTGGAGCCCGAGAAAATCTGGAACACTTTAATGAAAAACGAAAAACCGGGCGGCCACGGCGACCGTTCGGTGGCCGTGGGCGTCCTCGACATGGCCGTCTGGGATTCGGTGGCCAAGATCGCAGGGCTCCCCTTGTGGCGCTATCTCGCCGACCGCTACCGAGGGGGCGAGGCCGAAGAAAAAGTCTCCGTCTATGCGGCAGGGGGCTACTACTATCCGGGAAAAGACAACGAGGCGCTAAAAAATGAAATGAAAAGCTATCTCGACCGGGGCTACACCACCGTCAAGATGAAAATCGGGGGCGCACCCCTGGCCGATGACCTCGGGCGAATCGAAGCCGTGCTCTCGGTCGTTGGCGAGGGAAAAAATTTGGCAGTCGATGCCAACGGAAAATTCGACTTAAAAACCGCCATTGCCTACGCCGAGGCGCTCTCGCCCTACAACCTTAAATGGTACGAGGAGGCGGGCGACCCGCTCGATTATGCGCTTCAGGCTGAGCTTGGCGATCACTACGAGGGCCCGATGGCCACGGGGGAGAATCTTTTCTCCACCCTCGATGCCCGCAACCTCATACGCCACGGCGGCATGCGCTCGGACAGAGACATTCTCCAGTTCGACTGCGCGTTGAGCTACGGCCTCGTCGAGTACCTGCGCACGCTGAAAATGCTCGAAGAATACGGGTGGCCCCGCCGCGCGTGCATCCCCCACGGGGGGCACCAGATGTGCCTCAACATCGCGGCGGGCCTTGGCCTTGGCGGCAACGAGTCCTACCCCGACGTGTTCAAGCCGTTCAATGGTTTTGCTGATGATGTTGCCGTCGAGAACGGTTTCGTGGGGTTTCCCCAAATTCCCGGCATTGGCCTTGAAGCCAAAAACGAGCCATACCGAATCATGAAAGAGCTGGCGGGGCTTTGAAAAATTAAGTAATTATCGCTTTGTGAGGTAAATACATGGCCCAAATTCGCGAGCGGCCCATTTTCATCTACCACCAGATCGGCGACTACCCTAATGATCAGATGCAGTACGGCGTGACGCCGGGGGCCCTTCGCTCGCATCTAGACACACTAAAAGAATTGAACCTTGAGGCAATTGCGCTCGAGCAGATGCTGGCCCAGATGAAGGGGGAGGAAAATTTCTCCCCGCGCGCGGTTTCATTCACCTTCGATGGCGGCTTTAGGGATGCTCATGAGAATGTTTTGCCCATTTTAAATGAGCGCGGCATCAAGGCCGCTTTTTTCATTCCCGTTGATTACGTGGGGAAATCGCACGGCCTTTATCGCGCTGATCTTCCCTGCATGGACTGGGCGCAGATAAAAGAGCTTCATGCAGCAGGGATGACGATTGGCTCGCTCGGCAGACGCGGCGCCAGATTGGATGAGATGCCTGAGGCCGAGTGGCGCGAGGACGCCCGCATCGCGCGCGAGATACTAGAAGACAAATTGGGCGCCCCGGTTCCCTACCACGCCTACCGCGAAACATTTCCAAATCGCAGGCTACGAAAATGGTTCATCGAGCAGGATTTCAAGGCTGTGCTAACGATGTGCCCCACCTTCAGGTGGTCCAACCTCTACCGCCTCGGGCGAATCCAGGTGGACGATGAGCCCCCCAACGTCTTTCAGACTAAGGCCTCTAACCTGTACCTGTTCTTTAAGGACAAGCGCACCTGGCGGCTCATTCGCCGCTTCAAGGTGGACCGCCTCATGCACTGGATTTATGAGAAGTTTGAGAGATAAACCCGCCCCCTTCCCACTAGTCAACATTTTGACTTCTTACCTTTAATTCGGAAGAAATTGCCTCCAAAGTCCGGGTTTTGATGAATAAAAAATCCGTATTCTCCCCGTCTAAGTCCATCCTTAAAAATATTTTTTTCAGAGAATCACCTGGATAATCAACATAAATCAGGACATTTAAAATCCCGAGAACATATTTCTGGCGAAATTCACTCTGAATAAGGTCAGTTGGCACGAATTTGGCTTATTTGCATTACAGTGGTCAACGAATGCTTCTTGCACACAAGAATTTTCAATCAGGAGTTTTGATACATGAAATCCGGAAACATCGCAGATGTGAAGTACTGCCACGATGAAGATGAGGCACCTCGCCTTGACGAGGATACGGACATTTACCTGAGCGAGGGAGAATCCTTTCAGGATCTAAATACATTCGATTTCACACCCGACGACATAAAAGCCATACGCAACCATCATGAAGAGGCAATTTCGTTGCTGGAAGTGCACCCATCTCATAAAAGTTCAAAAACATGACCCTCCCCCCTACTTCGGCTTACAAGCAAACGGCCAGACGACCTTTGCGCCCTCGGGAACGATTTTTCCGGTGGCCGTTTTGTAGGCGAATTTCACGGATTTTTGCGCAGCAGGAAGCGCCTTTAGCTCAGAGGATTTGAGAGGACCTCCTTTATAGAGCGCCAGCGGGTCCAGCCATTCACCCTTGACCGGAACGAATATCCGCTTGGATTTGTATTCGCTCACCGGGCTGAAAAAAGCGGTGAGGTGAAGGTGTGAGTGCCCGAACGCGCCGTAGTAGCCTCCCGTGGTTCCGGTGGTGCCGGCGCGGGCGATAATCTCGCCCATCTTGACCCGCTGGCCAATCTCGATATCAGGCATCTCGCGCAGGTGTTTGTACTCGGTGTAGGTCCACACGCCGAGGCCGGTATCATCTGGAGAATGCTGAAGAATCACCCCGACCCCGCCGATACCAATGCCCTCTTTTTTTCGGATCACCTGCCCATCGGCGACGGCGAGTATGGGCGTCCCCTCCGGTGCGGGGATGTCCATCCCACCGTGATAGCCGTTATAGAATTTATCGCTTCGAAAGCTGCCGTCCCCGCGCGTATCGACGCCAAACGCCGAGTCCATGACCTGGCACTCGAGCCCCTCCGGATAGACGGCCTGAAGACCCGTTGCGACAAAACCCCTCGCCCGCATGTGATCGAGGTCCGCATTCATGGGCGAGAAAGCGCCGATGATCTCGGGGCTGGGCCGCTCCCCGCCCAAACCGCCCGGCCCTCCCCTTTTCTTCATTCCGCCGCCAAACCCGCCTTTCATGCCGCCGCCTCTTCCTCTCCGGCCCATTTGTGCGTCCGCGCTCCAAGGCGCGGCGAAGCCGAGGGCGGCGATGAGCAAAACGATCAGCGATAAACGTTTCATGGCTTTCCCTTCTCTTATCCGGCGCTGCTCATTCCCGCCGCGTCCCCGGGCTGAAACGCGATCCGCTCGCCCGGCGCCTCGGGCAGAAGATGAAGCGCCTCGGCGACACGGTTCGAGCAATTGGTGAACCCGGCGACGGCGGTAAGGGTGATGATGTCGCGATCATCGAACAGGCGGCGCATCGCCCCCCAGGCCGCCTCGTCGGTCTTGGCGGTCATCTTCGTCACCGCCTCGGCCCAGCCGATGACCGCCTTTTCCCGCTCGTTGAACAGGTCGCTTTCACGCCATCCGTCGCCCGAGAGCAGTTCGATGTGCTCGTGCGTGTAACCCAGAGCCCGACCGAGCTCTTCGTTGTGCGCGTATCAGTGGCTGCAAGCGTTGATGGCGCTCGCCTTGACGATCATCAACTCCTCGAGCTTGACGAACTCGACCTCGCCCGCTTTTAAGCGCTCAAGGCGCAGCCCCTTGTCCTTGGCGAGCCAGGCCCGCACGAAGCCGGGGGCACGCCCCATGAGCCGGAAAAGGTTCGGTACGCTCCCCCACTGCCTCCGGCTCTCCTCGAAAAGATCGGCCACATCGGCGGGGGTTTCCACTTCGTCGCAAAACGGTATTCTCGGCATCGGCTCCCTGTCCTCCATTTAGTAATCGATATTCGAATCATATTATCGCCACCAAAGCCTAAGCGCCATTGGCCCCGGAATAAGAACCAAAACCATTTGCACGCCGCCGAAATAAAAAGCTAAATCTTTCGCGCACTTTCAATCATTCGCGCACCTTCTAAAAAAGCAAAAGCCTTCGCACGTCTCCGCGTGCGACCCCACGCTTGCATCCGGTCCCGCTCTGTAGGAAAACTATGGCATCCTCAAGGGGGCATTTCACACCCACTTTTTCGGAGAGCGTACCTTGGCCGGGCGCACATTGGCTCGTGCACCGGGGCGAAGCTTGAAGACTTAAGGACCGCCTCGAAAGTAATTAAGGGGCGACGCGTGGCCCGAGGGGTGCAGCTGTTAATAGCGCCTGCGAGCAAGGCGATAATGAACAAGGCATGGGCGGAAGGGGTGCTTGGGCCCATTATCGACGCCGGGGGGGTGCTCATGCCCACGACATGCGGCATATGCACGGGCTCGGGGCCCGGGCAATTGGGGCCTGGCGAGGTGGGCATATCGTCGACCAATCGTAACGACAAGGGCCGGATGGGAAGCGTTGAGGCCTCAATCTACCTGGGCTCGGCAGCCCCCGTGGCGGCCAGCGCCATAGAGGGCCAGGTATCTAATCCCAGGGAGTTTATCTGAGGTCGCAAACCAGGCTTTCGCTAAGGTCTGAAACCAAATCACCGAACTTGGAATATTCATTAAAGATTGACATGTAAGTATCTGATTTTATATCTATTTGTCTTACGGAACAAAACAAAATATCTTTCTTTGAGTGTTTACTAGAAACCGCGATACAAATAATTGAAATTAGAGGGATTATTTAATGAGCGGCATCGACTTAGAGTTTACCGGAAAGGTAGAGCCGGGCGACATCATTGTGGGCGGCACGAATTTTGGCTGCGGCTCAAGCCGTGAAACCGCCCCGCGCGGCCTGAAATATACCAAAATCGGCTCGATAATCGCACAGAGCTTTGCTCGCACATTTTTTAGAAACGCCATCTCCATCGGCCTTCCTGTTCTCATCTGCCCGAACGCTGGGGGCATAAAGGAAGGTGACCGCCTCAAGGCAGATCCCATTGCAGGAGAAATAGAGAACCTCACCCAGGAAATGAGTCTTAGATCAGAATCCCTACCCGAGCATCTGATGGAAATAATCCGGGCGGGCGGCCTCGTTCCATATCTTCGTGAGCAACACTCAAATAAATAGGAAAATATTGATGACGGATGTCATTGTAGTTGGCGGCGGAATCATGGGCCTGATGACGGCCCGCGAACTGGCCCGCACAGGGCGAAAAGTACTTCTTCTCGACAAAGCGCAGCCTGGAACGGGAGCCACCTGGGCCTCGGCAGGCATTATCTCGCCCCATGGCTCAAGCGGCGCCGCCGATCTGGCTGGCGAGGCGGGGGTGCGCCTCCGCCTTCCCTCCTATGATATGTGGCTCAATCTCCCTGATGCCCTCATCGAGGAGAGTGGCATGGACCCCGAATTCCGCCTTACGGGCGTTCTCCTCTTGGCTATTAATGACGAGGAGAAACGGGCTGTTCTCGATAAAGCCAAAACGCGCCAATGGGGCGATACGGAATGGATCGAACCCAAAATTCTATCCGGCGAGGAACCCACCCTCACTAATAAGCTTGAGGGGGCTCTTTTGGTAAAGGGAGGCAACGTCGATGTCCGCCGCCTTGGAGCCTCACTTGAAATCGCTTGCCGTCGCGCCGGAGTCGAAATTAGAGCGGGTGTGCTCACCCAAGAGATAGTTTGCGATGAAAATCGCGTTCTCGGCGTAAATACCTCGGAAGGAAAAATTGAGGCCCCTGTCGTCGTAATTTGTGCCGGGGTCGGCAGCCCCGGCATCCTCGGGGCTAGGCCAACACCCCCCATCACCCCACAGCGGGGACAAGTCGTAGCGCTGGATGCGAGAGAGCTTGGGATTCGCCGCGTGCTTATGAACGTGAGCGACCCATACTTTGTCCCTCGCTCGGATGGAAAGCTCATAATAGGCGCAACTCGTGAATTCGCAGGCGAGGACCACCGTCTCACCGCCGGCGGAATCTCCCGCCTCCTAGGGTCTGCCATCGATATGATTCCAGCCCTCGACAAAGCACCAATCCTTGAAACATGGACGGGCTTCAGGCCTCTTTCCTCGGACCACCTTCCACTCATTGGCGAGAGTCACATCCTCGGTCTTTTCTTCTGCACCGGCCACGGACCGACAGGCATCACACCGGCACCGCTGAGCGCAGCTCTCGTCACAACGGCCATCACAGGTGCGGAATCGCTAATCGATACGGCCCCCTACGACCCAAAGCGATTCGACTGATGTCCACAACTAATTCGGGAGAATTTCAATGAAGGAAGTCATGCTGGCACGCGGCGCGCTAAAACTCGCCGAGGTGAACGGTCGGGTTAAAACGGGCGAAAGCGTTCTTGTAATCACCGACTACAATACGACGGCTATCGCTGAGCGTGTCGCCCAGGCAGCGGCTTCCCTGGGAGGCAACGTCGTCACCACCGTCATGCCTCCGAGAAAACTTCACGGCGAGGAGCCACCCTCAACCATCGCCGCCGCGATGCGGGAGGCCGACCTGATTTTCATTCCGGTTTCGATCTCCATCACACACACACGCGCCGTGAAAGACGCTCTTGCGTCTCGCGCTCGGATTTTGGCTATGAGCGACTGGTCGGATGAAATGTTCCTCAGCCCCGCGCTACTTGAAACGGATTTTCAAGCCCAAGCCGAAGTCTGCCGGGGGCTCGGTCGCGCCTTCACCGAGGGCGTGAATTTTCATCTCACCTCACCACGCGGAACAGACCTTCGCTTCGAGGCGGGAGGGCGCAAAGCCAACGTGATGACAAACATTCCCGACCCCGGAGAGATTTCCCCTGTCCCCACCATCGAAGTGAACGTTCCGCCCATCGAGGGCTCGGCGGAGGGCACCCTCGTCGTGGACGCATCCATCCCCTACCTGGGCATCGGCTCTCTAAAAGAGCCCTTCACCTGCACAATTGAAAAAGGATTGATTAAAGAAATCTCGGGCGGCGACGAGTCGGTGAAAATTCTTCAAGACGCCATTGCCGCTCACAATGACCCGAACTGCTGGAACATCGCGGAGCTTGGCGTAGGATTAAATCCCGGTGCCAGCATGACGGGTCGCATGCTCGAGGACGAAGGCGTACTCAACACGATCCATATCGGCATCGGCACGAGCCTCATGCTCGGCGGAACGCTCAAGGCGGCCACCCACTACGACCTCATCATGTGGGACCCGGTCATCGAAATCGACGGGAAGGTGGTCCAGCGCGGTCTCGATATTCTCGTTTAACTAAAAGGATGCATGAGCAAGGCTACAACTATCCAGAAGGTCATTTTAGTACACAGGGGTCAGACCTTGCTCATACGCCTCGTCGTTGCCCCGCACAGCAGAGAAAAAGACATCCTGCAGTTGGCGCGTAAGCGGGCCCGGCTCGCCATTTCCAACAGCGATGCGGTCCACTGACACGATGGGCGTGACCTCCTCGGCCGAGCCACACATGATTGCCTCATCGGCGACATAAATCTCAGTCCGATCAAGCGGGCGCTCGATGACGGGCTTGCCGATGTACTTGGCATACATATCCAAAACGCACGTTCTCGTAATGCTTTCCAAAATACTATCCGTCACCGGCGGCGCGATAAGCTCGCCTTTGCGTATCGCCAAAACACATGCCCCCGTCGCCTCGGCGACCTTTCCGTTTTGGTTAAGAATGATGGCATCGTCGTAGCCGTTCACGCGGGCCTCGACACCAGCGAATCGGCTGTTCTGGTAGTTGGCAGCGGCCTTGACGCGTGGGGGAATGCTGTCGTCCGAGATGCGCCGCCAGCTGCTGACCCCAAGATTGACGCCTTTTTGAAGTCGCTCGGGCGCTTTTCGCGGCCCACCCGAAATGAACATTCCGGCTTCAACCTCATCGGGCCCATAGCCCTTCATGTCGAATCGTCCGGCGTCATCAAGATAAACATAAAGGCGGCAATGCATGTCCTCCCTAAAATCGTTGGCACGAATCCAATCCACGACAGCCTGCCGAATCTCCTCTCGGCTGTATGGCGATTCCATTCGCATTACCTTCATGCTCTCGAAAAGACGATCAATATGCGGATCAAGCATCCAGACAAAAAGGTTGTCTCTTTCCGGGCCCCA
Organism: Nitrospinaceae bacterium; assembly: GCA_018669005.1. Taxonomy (NCBI): domain Bacteria; kingdom Pseudomonadati; phylum Nitrospinota; class Nitrospinia; order Nitrospinales; family Nitrospinaceae; species Nitrospinaceae bacterium. The sequence goes on along the minus strand of JABJAL010000081.1, from coordinate 2,285 downwards.
GTAGGCGCGAAGCCCCTCATAGACACTGCCGCCCCGGAGGACCGCCTGCGAAAAAACGCTAATTTTCGCTTCCTCGGGTGGAACAATCTCTCCGTCCAGCCAAACTTTATGTTGCGGGTATTTCGGCATTTCGTACACTCTCCTAAAATTACGCGCCCATTTGCGAAAAAGATCTCCGCAAAATTAAATTGCATAATAGTAATCCACAGGACTATTCAGATGGAACACTAGGAATCGGCGAAGCCCCTGTCAAGGAATGGGCCTCGTACACCCTAGAGATAGCGCTGGAAGAGGATCATCGCTCCAAGTGTGATGCTAACGATCAGACCAACAGATGGCCGACTGGCTCCTTCATAGGATTCGGGAAGCAGGTCGAGAAACACCATGAACACCATTGCTCCGGCGGCGAACCCCAGGCCATAAGGCAAAAACGGTCTGAACGCATCGACAAATAAAAAAGCCGGAACCGCCATAAGGGGCTGCGGCACGGAGGAAAAAACACTCCAGAGCGCACACGAAAGAACCCCCACCCCTTTGGGGCGCATAACGGCGCTGATGGCCAGCCCCTCGGGGATATTGTGAACCGCGATGGCGATGGTGATGAGGGTCGCCAGCTTCTGCCCGCCGCCAAATGCCACCCCAACGGCGACGCCCTCGGTAAAGGAGTGAACAGTCATCACCGCGACGATGAGAAAAATCCGCCGCGCGTCGGCGCCCTTGATGTCGCCAAAGCTCACTTCCGTATCGTGCAGATACCTGTGCGACAAAAAAATAAATACAACTCCCGAGCCAGCACCTAACAGCGTTTGGATGGAGCCATAACCAGTTCCCTCGATAATGAGCCCAAAGCTCGCCCCGAGCATCAGACCGCCAGCGGCGGCATTCGACCACGCCACAACGCGGGGAGAGATATCGCGCACAAACGCAAAGGGCAAGGCGCCAAGCCCGGTTGCAAGCGCGGTGATCGAGCCATAAATGAAAACCATCCAAACCGGATGCATGAAGTTCTATCCTTTCACTTTATCGCCAAAAACCTTCAAGCAAAACGAGCCCGCCCGCTGAGAAACTCACCAAAAGCGCGATTTTCGTATTATTACCATTCCGATAGGAGGCAGGGAGAAGCTCGGTCAAAACCAGATAGAGCAAAGCCCCGGCAGCAAAACCGACTAGCCAGGAAAGTAGAAGAGGTTCAGCGGAGACGATGGAATACGAAACGATAGCCATCAGAATTTGGGGCACGTTTGTGATTACGCCAAGAACAGCAGCGTGGGCCGCAGAAACATTTCGGAGTCTCAACACCCAGGTCAGCGCCATCGCCTCGGCGATATTGTGAACGGCCAAGGAGAGAGCCATAAAAATTCCCAGCCACAAATTTATCGCCATGGCGCCCCCAATGGCGATGCCCTCTGAGGCCGAGTGAAGGCTTCCAAGGAGAAGAAGCCGCAACTCTTGCGCCTCACCAATCCTACTTTCGGGAAGAGTCTCGATCTCCTCGCTTCCAGAAAAGCGATGTGTCCAAAATGTGTAAGCCACCCCAAGAGCAGCGCCCAAGACCGGCGGAAGCGGCGAGCCCTCCTTTATCACCTCGGCCATGAGAACATACCCTGCACCGAGCATGAGACCCGAAGCAATGGCAAGGGAAGAACCTATCCATGAAAAATGCATCCCCCCAGGGAGGATAGTCGGTAACGAACCCAAGGCAGCCGCTCCAGCGGCAAGCACAGAGAATAAAAGCACGACTAAAATCGGATCATAGGCATCCATAAACCCGGCATCCTTCAAAACAACCGATTGCGGCGGCACATCAACCCCGCAAATCATAACGCATCGCCACTTCAGGAGGGAGGGTATCAGGCCACACGCCGACGGGTTGACTGCCTTCCTGCGAGAGGCTACATTCGCCGCGAGTTGAAGGCGGCCTCGCCTTCAAGGCCATACATGGCCCCATCGTCTAGTGGTTAGGACACAGGCCTCTCAAGCCTGGAACAGGGGTTCAAATCCCCTTGGGGTCACCAACTTTGGACTAGTTGTTGGTCTCGCATGCATCACCAATTCCCGAGTCCGAGAGCCTTTAAATCTGTCCCCAATTTCTATTTTCTCTACCACCTGACCCATCAATTCACGCCTGTCACCAATATCTCCCAGTCCCATTACCTCTTCAAATCTCCCTAAAAGTTCGACTAGCAATTCGTCAGTAGTTTCTGAGGTCAAAGGAACAACATTTTCAGAATGACGAAGTTCCCCAACCTTCTCAGCAATTACATCCTTCTCAGCTTCCAAGGCTT
>JABJAL010000080.1 GCA_018669005.1 Nitrospinaceae bacterium | reverse complement strand
ACCTGGCCGAATATTCGATCTCCCGTACAGGGTACGACCATCTGCGGCTCCCCGGTGATGAATGGGGCAATCGAAATGTCCGAGCAATCGACCCGCCCTCGGAACTGGCTGGTCATTGTGCCACCCCTCGACCAGAGCCAGGCTTGTCCCAGGCGCATGATCTGAGCGCCATTGCCGTATATCACCACGGTGTGCGGCTCGAACGCCGCTCGGCTGAGGGGGGCGGCGAGAATCCCGACGTATTCGCCCTCGGGAAGTTTGGGGACGCTCTCCTCGCTAATTTGCCCGGCCGCGAGCGATTCTGTGTAGAGGTTGATGCAAAGGTTGCCCTCCTCGTAGTAAGGAAGTTTTTTCTCCAGGCCAAGGGCCACCGCTCCAAGGACGCAGCTACTGTCCTCGCGCCCGAGCGCGATGACCCAGCCGTAGCGGCGGGCCATCGATATCGCCTGGCAGGTCGTAAAGCGGTTGTCCATGTCTTTCAAGGGGCGTTTGGTGCGGGGCGGCAGTTCATCCCAGTTTTTAATGAATCTGACGGCCACGGGAAACGAGCCGAGCCGCAGGTATTTATTCAGCCCCTCTTCGTATTCGGCCATGCTGGCAGTGTCCATCCGATATCCTTTCCGGTGTTTGCTCTCGTATAAGTTCCATCCATCATAGCATTTTTGAGCCCTGCTGCCGCTCTTCTGTCTGGCCCTTGGCTCGGGTGCTCTGGTAGGATTGCCTAATATTCTGTAGCTGCAGGCTTTGATGCGGCTTTTTATTAGGAGCTTTTCCTGGAGGTGGTAGATGGATTTTACGTTGACCGAAGCGCAAAAGGCGATTCAAACGCTTGCCCGAGATTTCGTCAATCAGGAGGTGGAACCCGTCGCCGCCGAGCGCGATCGCATCACCGACTGGGAGGAGCGCATGCCATGGGACCTGGTCGAGAAGGCAAGTGCCCTGGGCCTGCGCCAGCTGCCCTTTCCCGAGAAATGGGGCGGTGCCGGGGCCGATGTGCTCACCTGCTGCATCGCCGGCGAGGAGCTTGCCGTCGGCGATCTGGGTTTTGCGGTGAACCTCGATCAAACCTGGAAGCTTGCGCATATCCTCGAGAGCGTCGAGCCCTCTGTCCGCGACCCGTGGATTGAGCGTCTATGCAAGGAGCCGCGATTTCTCACCGCCATCGCCATCACCGAGCCTGGTGTTGGAAGCGACCATCAGGGCTTGTATGACGATCCATCGATACAGCTCAACACGCGGGCCGAGAAAAAGGGCGGCAAGTGGGTGATCAATGGCATGAAGCACTACATCAGCAATGGGCCCTGCGCCGAGCTCTATGTGGTTGCGGCCCGGACGGACATGAGCAAGAACCTGCGCGAGGGGCTCTCGGGTTTTCTGGTTCCTCGCCAGGCCCAAGGCTTTTCAACGGGGCGGGTGCACGAAAAAGTCGGCCAGCGCCTCTCAATGAACTCGGAGCTTTTTTTCGAGAACGTTGAGGTGCCCGAAGAACATCTCATCCTCGGCGAGGGCCGCATGTGGGAGATACGGGGGCGCCTTCTCTCAAGCGGCAAACCCGAGGCGGCGGCCAATTGTGTCGGTGTCGGGAGGGCGGCCTTCGAAAAATCTTTGGCCCACTCGCGCGAGCGATTTCAAGGCGGAAAGCTTATCGGCGAGCATCAGTCGGTGGCCGCCATGCTCGCGGATATGGCCATCGGTCTCGATTTGGCGCGGACGATGGTCTACCGCTCGGCCTGGGCGGTGAACCACCAGGACCCCTATGATTTCACCCTGGGCTGGAAGGCCAAGGTGTTCGCCTCCGAGGTGGCCTTCGATTGTGCCCGGTGGGGAGTTGAGATTTTTGGTGGCGCGGGGATCATGCAGGCGGCGCCGATGGAGAAATATCTCCGCGATGCGAGCACCTTCTTGCACTCGGACGGCACGAATCAGGTACTTCGCCAAAGGGTGGCGAAGGCTTACTATGAAAATAAAGTGACGACTTTTTAAATTTTTTTTACGGGTATCGTTGCCAGAGATTTTAGTCGATGGACCGAATATCCAGATGCCAGGAGGAGATTCGATGCGCGCAGCAAGGTATGAAAAACACGGCCCAGCCCGTGAGGTGTTCATTGTAGGTGAAATTGACACCCCAGAGGCGGGCGAGGGCGAGGTCCGCGTTCGGCTTTCGGCCTCGGGGGTGAACCCCTCGGACTCAAAAGCGCGCCTGGGCTCGCGCCCGGTGAAATGGCCCTTCATCGTTCCGCACAGCGACGGCGCCGGGGTGATCGATCAGGTGGGGCCGGGTGTAAACCCGGCCCGCGTGGGCGAGCGTGTCTGGGTTTATAACGGACAGTGGGAGCGACAACTGGGCACGGCAGCAGAATATATAGCGCTGCCAGCTGAGACGGCGGTGCGGCTTCCCGATTCTGTGAGTTTCGCCGAGGGTGCCTGTTTGGGGATTCCGGCGATGACGGCGCATCGGTGCCTGTTGGCGGATGGTCCCGTCGATGGTTTCTGGGTGCTCGTAACGGGCGGGGCCGGCGCGGTTGGCAACTATGGGATACAGCTTGCCAAATGGGCGGGTGCAAACGTCATCTCGACGGTGAGCTCCGAGGCGAAGGCAGAGGCCGCGAAGCGGGCCGGGGCCGACCATGTTCTGAACTACAAGAGCGAGGATATTGCCGAGCGGGTCCTTGAGATCACCGACGGCAAAGGGGTGGATCGCATCGTCGAAGTAGATCTCGGTGAAAACTTTCCCGTGTCTGCACAGGTCATTAAGGGGAACGGATCTATTGGCACCTATGCGTCCTCGCGCGTGCCGGAGCCCGTGTTTCCTCACTACAAGCTGATGCCTCGGAACGTGAATGTCCGGTTGGTGTTCGTTTACGAGATGCCCGATGAGGCAAAACGAAGTGCCTGCGCGGATATCACCCGAGCCATTGAAGAGGGCGGACTAGGGCATCCGGTCGGGCCGAGTTTTTCTCTAGATGATGTGGCGGCGGCACATGAAGTGATAGAGGGTGGGGATTTCATTGGGAATGTAGTGCTTGAAATCGATTAAGAGTGTTTAGTTTAGAATTTCATGGACGGCAGTTTTGAAAGCCTCTATTTCGATGGGTTTGGTGATGAAGCCGCTCACGCCCAGCTGCATGCATCGGTCGCGGTCCTTTTTCATGGCCTGGGCGGTAACCGCCAGGACCGGGATTCCTTTGGTGTCGGCTTCAATTTTGAGCTTCTCTATCGCCTCGAATCCATTGAGAACCGGCATTCTCAGATCCATGAAAATGATGTCGGGTTTCTCGCGCCGCGCCGCCTCAATCCCTTCTTGTCCGTTATAGGCCGAGAAAATATCGCTGGCGCTTTTCATGAGCAATTTTACGTATTCGTGATTTTCCTCCGTGTCGTCAACAATGAGAATTTTTTTTCCTGCCCACGGGTCGCCGCTCAAGGCTGCCGACTCTGGTTTTCTTTTTTTCCTGGTCGCTGTTTTCTCATTCGCGGCAGTCATCGGCAGGATTAATGAGAAGGTGCTGCCCACGCCTTTTGTGCTTTTCACCAAAATTCGCCCGCCGTGCATTTCAAGTAATTTTTTTACGATGCCCAGGCCGAGCCCGAGCCCACCCGCCCGCGTATTGATGCCGCTTTCGAGTTGGCTGAATCTCTCGAAAATGACGCTTATTTCATCGGGTGTCATTCCGAGTCCCTCGTCCTCGACGGTGATGATAACCTCACCCGAAACGGCTTCGGTTTTTAGTGTGATGGTTCCTCCCTCGGGCGAATATTTCACGGCGTTGTCTAGCAGGTTGGTCATGATCTGTGTGATTCGGAGCGGGTCGCACTTCACATTGCCGCATTGCGCATCGAAATTTGATTTCAAGGAAAACTCTTTCGGAAGCTGGTCCGAGCGGATTTCAGAAATTTCCTTGAGTAATGAATTTATCGTAACGTCTTCAAGGTCGAGACTGACTTTTCCCGATCCGATTCGATCAAGATCGAGCAGATCATCGATAAGGCGTGTGATGTGTTTTCCGGAATCTTTAATTTTTGATGCGATATCGAGGAGCTTTTCATCCTTGACCATCAACAAAAGGAGGTCAGAGAAACCCAGGACGGCGTTAAGCGGCGAGCGCAATTCATGGCTCATGTTGGAGAGAAACTCGCTTTTGGCGTTATTGACGGTTTCGGCTTGATTCTTTGCCTTCTCCATCTCCTCGGTGCGCTCCTTCACCTGCTCAAAAAGCCTGGCGTTCTCAATCGCGATAGCGGCCTGGTCGGCGAAAGTTGAGCCGATACGTAGCGACTCATCGTCGAATATGTAGCCTCGCTCCCTGAAAATGGCCAGCACCCCCACTACCCTTGTTTCCAGACGAAGGGGTATGAGCATCATCGAGCTCAGTTCCTCTGGCATCTGCATGTTCCGGTGTTCGGGAATTACTCTGTCGTCATCGAGGAAATCCTTCACCCGGATTGGCTTGCCGGTCAGGGCGACTTGGCCAGCCAGCGATTCTCCAATGTGGAGGCGTTTTTTAAAGGGCAGCGAGTAGGCTTTCCGTGTGCCCGTCGTCCATAGCAGCTCGTCCCCCTCTCTAATTCGAATGGCGGATTCACCCTCAAAGACGTCCGCTGCCGCCTCAGTAATTGCGTTGAGCACATCGGGAATATCCAATCCACGGGTGAGGCGCTGGGCAACTTCGACCAAAGTCTCAAGGCGTTTGCCTCTCTTTTCGGCCTCTTGGTAGAGCCTGGCGTTTTCAATTGCGACAGCCGCCTGGTCGGCGAGGCTGGTAGCGAGGTTGCGTTCCTCTTCAGTGAAAACGTGGCCGAGCTCCCGGTAGATATTGAAGACGCCGAGGTTTCTCGATTCGAGACTCAAGGGGACTGAGATTTGCGATCCGGTGAGCCCGAGGTTGGAATGGGCTACTTCTTCCTTGATGGTGCGCTCGTCAGTGGAAATGTCCGACGCGAAAGTGGGCTTGCCCGTTTCGGCGGCCCGGCCAGCGAGGCCCTCGCCGATAAGAATACGCAGTTTTGTCATTTGCCGAAGGGCTCGTGGTGTACCGGCGGCTCTTACCAACTCGTTGCCCTCTCGTAGGCGGATGCCCGCCTCCCCCCCTAAGACCAGCGCCGTGGCGTCTGTGATACTGGAGAGTACGTCCGTAAGGTCGAGGCCCCGGGTGAGGCGTTGTGCGACTTCAACGAGCGTACCCAGCCGGCGGCCATGTTCTTCCGTTTCCCGGAAAAGACGGGCGATTTCGATGGCAACGGCTGCTTGATCCGCAAAGGCTTTCCCCATGGCAACTTCGGCGTCCGTGAGAGTGACGGTTTTTTCCCAATAGAAAGATATCGTTCCGATAATGTTTTCTTTGTATATGAGCGGGACTATCAAAACAGATGCTATGCCCTCCTTGGCCGCGAGTTCGATGGGAAACGGATATCGAGGGTCATGAGAAATATCTGAAATCGTAACTGGCTCACGGATTTTATGAACTTCTGGAAGCAATGTTTTGTCAAAATTGTTGGTGATTAGGTCAAGGTAATTCTGCGAAAGGCCTTGAGAGTATAGAGGTTTATTGTTGGCGCTATTGTCTTGTTGCACCAGGACCATGCACTTGGAGGCACCGAGAAGAATCTTGCCTCCCTCGGCGATTCGCGCCAGGCGGTCGGAGAGATCGATATCCTCGTTTAGCTTTCTGGTCATATCTTGAAGCGTTTCGAGCCTGGAGGCGCGGTCCTCAGAGGTCTGGTATAGGGTGGCGTTCAAGATCGCCGAGCCTAGATGGGCCGCGACATCTTGGAGAAGGCCCTGTTGCGCCCGAGTGAAAGCCTCTGTTTTTTGGTTGGACAGGGTGATATGAGCAACACATTTATTGTCCATGAGAATTGGTATCACCAGAGAGCTTTGTACGCCGTTATCTTTTAGGTGGGGCCATGGCATGTCGGCCGGATCCGTGGAGAGCAGGGATGTTTTCGGCTCGTAGATAAGTTCGAGCAGCCTTTTTCCACCTTCGAATTCATCCTCGTCGGTGGGTGCGGGAATATCGAAATTTGATTCAATATGCCAGTACCTTCGCTTGAGGGTGGCAGGATCGACCGTTGCGATGGAGCAGCGCTCACAAGGGACGACATCGCGAATTTCACGGACGATGGTGCGGAACAACTCTTTAGGCTCAAGGGTCGAGCCAATCGCTTTGGCAATCTTATCGACAATTTCTAGCCGGGAAGCTTTTTCCTCGACCTCTTGAAAGAGAATCGCATTTCGGATTGCCGAGCCCAAGTGTCCGGCGATGCCTACAAGTAGTTTTTCGTGCTCGTCCGTGAAAATTTCGGGTTCCCTGTGGTTGAGTATGATATGCGCCACGCATCGATCGTTCTGCATGATGGGAATTCCCAGGACACTTCGAACGCCGATTTCAACGAAACGCTTAGCCAAGGGAGAATCATGCTCGCGCGTATCCTCGATACGCATGGGTGTTTTGGTTTTGTATAAGTAGTTATATAGCGATTCGCCGTATCCGAGCATTTTCTGTGATGGGTCAGCACTGATAACGAATTCGGAATAGGCGTGCCAGAGGTGGCCTATCTTTGTTTTCGGATCGATGCTGGAGACGATGCAGCGCTCACATGGAACCGCACGGCGAATTTCCTGGATGATGGTATTAAAGAGATTCTCGGGCTCAAGCGCGGAGCCGACGGCCTTGGCGATCTCGTCCACGATCTCAAGGCGCGAGGCGTACCGACGCCCCTGCTCGATAAGGTAAATTTTTTCCAAGGTGATCGCGGCGTAGCTCGATAATATGTTGAGCATCTCAAGGTCTTCTTTTTCGAAGGGCCGAATGCCGACACGAAGCACGGAGAAAATCCCGATGATTTCCCCCCCTCTTTTAATCGGCAGCGCAACATAACTCTTCAATCCCAACTGAACCGCCCATGGAGAAGATTCCCAGCGCGGGTCGTTGGGAGCATCGTCTATGACGACGCGACCGCCCTTTTCGACAGTCCAACCCGAAAGACCCTGGCCAACTTCAAATTCAACGTAGGAATCTAGTCTCTCTGTGTGCGGAAGTTTTTCACTAGTCGCCTCGGCGGATAGAAGAAATTTGCCATTATCTTGCAGTAAAAACATCCGGCTTACTTCAGCGTCGGCGGCCTGAATGGCGGCCTCTGCTATTGATTGCGCCGCTTCCTGAATATTGAGGGCGGTGGAGACACGAATGCCTAGCTCGGACATTGCCTTTCGTCGTTGTGCCAGGGCTTGAAGCTTCTCATCGGGAGAACTAGATTTCGAGAGGTTTCGAGCTTGAATATTGTAAAGGTGCTTGTTGCTCTTTCGTATTCTTTTGGCGGTAATTTCGGCAGGAAAAGAAGTGCCGTCTTTTTTCTGCCCTATCCCGGGCTCTGGTTTGGTGCCGAGGTTCTTTGATTTACCAGGGGCTCGCTTGCCATTTTGAGTTCCGGAGATACATGACAGCCCAGGCCAAACGAGCACGGAGGACACAAATTGGCCTGCCGCCTCTTTGGAGGAGATGCCGAATAATATTTCTGCATCGGGATTGAGGGATGTAATCTTCCCTTTTAGGTCAGTCTGAATGGCTCCCTCGTCAGAGGACAGCTCTTTTTTATGTTTTGTTTTTTTTGGAGGCAACCGACGATTCCTTTTCTCGACTTAGGCTGTCGCGCCAAAATTCTCAACAGGGAATCGATGGTTAGTTCCGAAGCCATCATTCACACAGAGGTTTAAGGTCACAAAATATCTGAGGATTGCCTTTAGTGGGGTGGCTCGACAAATTTTTTGCAGTCGTTTGCGTGGTCTTTATTCCCCTCGGGCAGATCCAACATCTCATGAATTTTAAGGTCCACGGACTATGAGTACAATCGCTAAATGGCCTAAAGTCAAAGTTTATCGTAGGTTATGATGAAAATTCTGAAATTTGGAGAAAAAATGATACTTTATTATAGCAAAAAAATTGAAGTTCGATATTTAAGAGTTTTTAAGCCTGGAAATGGTCAGGTTTAAAAGGGGTAAGCAGAGCAATTTTTTGGTGTTTTGAGCAGTTATTTACCGGGGGGCTTCTGACGGCCAAGGGCGATGGCGCGCCAGGGGAGTTTTCCAAGGGCTTTAGACATGGCGTTTCCCATGGCGATGCCCGCGCCGCCTGCGAACAATCTAGAATTTTGATATGAACTTCGACCGATAGCGCTCCATTTGCCGAGTAGTTTTCCTTCCTTGGAATATCGCTCGGCCCGCAGCTCGGTGCTCGCCAGCCAGTTTTGTTTCACAAGCACTGCCTCTAGCCGGGTGATGACGAATAGAACGCGGCCCGAGGAGAGGTGGGCCTCTTTGTCCTCGAGCGGCTCGATGCCAATGGCTGTCATCCGGTTGGCGGCGGCCTTTATTAAAGTTGTCGAGAGCGGATTTTTTTCTGTGAGAACGTACTCTTCGGTTCGCGACAGGTTCGGATCTTTGAGGGAATCGGCGGCCCTAAGAACCAGGCGAATGCGGCTCGGGGGCGCTATTTTTGAGGTCATGGGAACTCGGATCTCGACCTGGTATTTTTTCACGTTGACAGAACTGCACCCTGTCGCGATGAAAAAGGAAGAAAGTAGGAGAACCAAAAATCCCAAATTTCCGAACCTGGCTTTTAGATGATATTTCATGACTCTTTTATACACTTAGAATCATCCCATGCGCGAGCAGTAAATAACGACGCATCGAGAATAGAGGCATACACTCGCCCTTCAAATTCCTTTCTGGATCAACGATAGTATCTAACACGATAATTAGTGAACCCTTTGATGGCTGTAATGATTCGTTTTGCCATCCGAGAAATGGAAGGAATTGTGCCAATGTCTCAAGTAAGTGTCGGTTTTATAGGTCTCGGCCTAATGGGGCGGCCCATGGCGCGCAGGCTGATGGCGGCGGGGCACCCTGTTGCCGTGACTAATCGTAGTCGCCCCTCTGTGGACGCACTGGCTGCCGAGGGTGCCTTTCCCTGCGAGTTCCCCGCCGAGGTGGCTGCGCGCTCTGAGGTTATTTTCACCATGCTCCCCGATGCGCCGCATGTCGAAGACGTTGTTTTCGGCGAAAACGGGCTTGCCGCTTCAATGAAGCCGGGGAGCGTGCTAATCGACTCGACTAGTAATGATCCCAAAAGCGCAGAAAAGGTGGCCGCCGCCCTTGCCGAGCGCGGGGTGGAGATGCTCGATGCGCCGGTATCGGGTGCACCCGAGGGCGCAGAGCAGGGAACTCTCGCCATTATGGCGGGAGGGCCTCGGGCTACTTTTGAGCGTTGTCGCCCGCTTCTCGATGTTCTGGGGGGGAAAGTTGTCCTGGTTGGCGAGGCGCCAGGGTCAGGTTGTGTGGCGAAGCTCGCGAATCAAATTCTTGTTGGCGTCACTTTTCTCGGGGTAGGCGAGGCGCTTGTCTTCGGTGCAAAGGCGGGGCTCGACCCGGCGGCGCTCGCCGAGGTGATGGGGGCCGGTCTGGCGAGATGCGGGGCGCTTGAGGTGAAGGCGCCGAAAATCCTCTCGGGTGATTTTGCCCCCGGCGGCAAGGTGTCGAGTCATATGAAAGATCTCAGATACGCCATGCAAAAGGCCGAGGAGATTGATTCACCCCTTCCCGGCACGAAAATCGTGGCCCAGATGTTTGCCGAACTGGCGGCTGGAGGCGAGGACGGGCTTGATCATATCGCCATCGTGAAGATTCTTGAGCGCATGGCCGGTGTCGAGGCGCGAGCTAAAAAATAAGTCCACTAGGTGTCGTGGCGGTTTTGTTTGCAAGGTTTTGAATATCACCGAAGGGAGTGATTCGTGAAAGTAGAGCCGGTTCTGGCGAAATTGAACGCAATTAGAAAAGACACACAAGGCGAAGGGGGCCTGGAGGAGAAGGCCATCTATCATGCCTTTTGTTTTATCTCCTACGAGGTGGGGCCTTTCACCGGGTTTGTCGAGGCGGGCGAGCCGCCTTCAGAGAAAAAAGGCACCGCGTCAGCAGGGGGGGCGGAAAAACTTCTTGAGGTACTCGAGGAATTGCGCGAGGAGGTATCGGGCGATGAAAAAGATATGGAATTCATTGCGCTCGAAAAGGCCGTTTCGTTTATATCGGCGGTGCCGGGTGATTTTCAGCACTACCTGAACGAGGCGGGTGTGGACATATCCGAATAATTTAATTTTCGGCGCGCAGGTTGGCTGGTTACACCGCCGCTGGTGAATAATTTGTAGCGCCTGTCTGAGGGGTGTCATGCAAAGTGGGTGGAAATTTCTACGGATGGGCGGGGCCGCTGTTGTAATCGGCATTCTCGCTTTTTCGCCCGCGCGGGCGGCGGCCCCATCCCGTGAATCATCGCCGCCTAGTAAATCGCCAATTGTTTATCGTTATGTCGTCAGCCAGAAAAGAAGCAGAATTTCATTAACCTTTCGCGGCCCGCTTGCCGTTCCCTACGATGCCCATTTCACGGTCCTTAAAGGGGAGTTGTTTTTGGGGTCGGGCGGCTCTTTTAAGGGTGCCAATGGGCATATTGCCATAAAATCCGCTTCGTTGAAGTCGAAAAAAGCCGAGCAACAGAAAATGCTCCTGCGTAATGTCCTTGAAGCAAGTGCGTATCCCGACATCGAGCTTAGGGTTTCATCTATCAAGGCAACCGGAGTGCCTGCCTCACGCGAGCAGCGCAAGCGTGAGAAAGACTGGCGCCTCACGGCCCGGGGGGTGTTGAAACTTCATGGTGTTGAGCGGGAGATTCCGCTCTCCTTCAGCATGGCGGACACCGGGACAGATCTCTATATTCGTGGAACGGGGCGTCTTGAACTCTCGGATTTTGATATGTCGAGGCCCACGTTGCTTCTCCTTATGCCGGGAAGCGGCGATGTTGTTGTCAGAGTCCGCCTCGTTGCCTCTCCGGGGGTTCGTTGAGAAATTCAACGGGCTATCGATCAGAGTTGAAAATACGGTTATTCTGGGTTGCTGAATAATTCAGGATGAGTTTGGTTCCGGGGCCTTCTTTGTGGTGGCCTCCAGGGAGGTTTTGCCGTGGATTTTGAGTTTAACGAAATACAGCGCAACGTCCGCTCCATGATAAAGGATTTTGTCGATCGCGAAGTGCGTCCCATCGCGATGGAATATGAGCACGAGGATAAGTATCCGATGCCCATCGTCAAGAAGATGAAGGAGCTTGGTATCTTCGGGTTCACGATTCCCGAGGAATATGGCGGCAGCGGAATGGATGAGGTTTGCTACGCCATTGCCATGGAAGAGTTGTCTGTCGGGTGGATGAGTGTTGCTGGAATTCTCGGCACCCACATGATGACCGCATGGATGTTGCTCCATCATGGTACCGAGGAGCAAAAAAATACCTATCTGCCAAAGATGGCCACGGGCGAGTGGCACTCGGGCATGGCGCTCACGGAGCCCGGCTCGGGCTCGGACGCCGCCGCGCTTCGCACCACCGCTGTTCGGCAGGAAGATCAGTGGGTCCTAAACGGAACGAAGATGTTCATATCGAACGCCGAGAATGCCACCATGTTCTCTGTCTTCGCCCGAACCGACCCGGATGCCTCTAAAGCGAAAGGAATCTCGTGCATCATTGTCCACAAAGGGTCTCCTGGATTTCAGGTGAGCCGCCACCTCAAGAAAATGGGCTACAGAGGTATTCGGACGAGCGAACTGGTTTTCGATGAAGCGCGCGTTCCGATTGAGAATCTTCTTGGCGAGGAGAACAGGGGCTTTCCCATGATCATGAGCGCCCTTGAGGGCGGTCGTATCAACGTCGCCGCCCGGAGCGTGGGGCTCTCGCGGGCCGCTTTTGAAGATTCAGTGCGCTACGCCCAGCAACGCGAGACTTTTGGCAAGCCAATTGCCGAGCATCAACTCATCGCCGCCAAGCTTGCCGAGATGGCCACGCGAATCGAGGCCTCAAAGCTTCTTACCTATCAGGCGGCGACGATGAAGGCGGCGGGCAAGCGGTGCGATCTGGAAGCTGGCATGGCGAAATTCATGGCGTCTGAGACGGCCGAGTTTTGTGCGAGCGAGGCGATACAGGTGCACGGTGGTATGGGCTACATCCAGGAGCTACCCGTCGAGCGCTATTTCCGGGATTCAAAGCTTCTTGTCGTTGGCGAGGGCTCGAACGAGATTCAGCGCCTCATCATCGCCAAGCGTCTGCTTGAGTTGTACCCGGCCTAGCGGAATTAAGTCAGGAGGAAGATTCAATGCCCGATTTTCAGATGGGTCGGTGGTATGAGGATTTTGTTGTCGGCGAGGTGATTAAGCACCGCCCGGGCCGGACGATTCTTGAATCTGACAATACCCAGTTCTCCTTGCTCACGGGCAATACCCATCCGATTCATTCGGATCATCACTATGCCTCGAAAACACAATTCGGAAAGCCGCTCGTCAACTCAACGCTCACCCTCGCCGTTGTGGCCGGGATGTCGGTGACGGACACCTCCTATCGCTCGATAGCGAATCTGGAGTGGGAGTACATCAAAATGCCGGCCCCGGTGTTTCACGGCGACACGCTTTATGCCGAGACCGAAATTTTGGATAAGCGCGAGTCGAAATCAAAGCCCGATCGAGGCATCGTCCACATGGAGACGCGCGCCCACAACCAGCGCGGCGAACTCATCATGGAGTATCGCAGGAAGTCTCTTGCCGCCAAGCGGGGTATGGGCGCTATTCCCGACTACGACAACATTCCGCTGGACGGGGAATAGGGGTCTCTTTTTTTTCGTTTGAATGGGTTATTCCTTTTATAAACAAAATGTTAAGTGGGTTTTCTCTCTTGCCACCTCCTGCTTTCGGCTCGGTGAGGGGCCGTGCTAGGATGCGCTCCTCGATGACGGCAGGTGGTTTTTTCTGTTTGGCATATCTTTCTGTCCCTTAGGCGGGGCGGTTTTCCATGAATCCCTATTGATTGAGGACTAAGAATGAGCATTGGCGAACTGAATCCACATTTACGGCTTCTTCTGGGGCCCGGTCCCAGCCCGGTCCACCCCCGTGTTCTCAAGGCGATGAGCACGAATGTTGTCGGCCATCTCGATCCTGATTTTCTCGCGGTCATGGACGACTGTCAGGTGATGCTCCGCGAAGTGTTTGGCACGAAGAACCGGGTGACTTTTCCGGTCTCGGGCACCGGCAGCGCAGGCATGGAAGCGGCGGTGTGTAATGTTATCGAGCCGGGCGATAAGGCCATCATCTGCGTCAACGGTGTTTTCGGAACGCGCATGACGGACGTGGCTGGGCGCTACGGCGCCGAGGTCATCAAGGTCGAGGCTCCCTGGGGCGAGCCCATCGATCCGGCCGAGGTGAAAAAAGCTCTCGACGCGAATCCCGATGCCGCTCTGGTGGGTATCGTCCACGCCGAGACGAGCACAGGCGTTCTCCAGCCCATGGAGGAGATTGGCGCCGCCTGCCAGGGCCACGGTGCGCTTTTGTTGATGGACTGCGTGACATCCCTCGGCGGTGTTCCCGTCGAGGTGGATAAATGGGGCGTCGAGATTGCCTACAGCGGAACCCAGAAATGTCTCTCCTGCCCGCCGGGCGTTGCACCTCTCACGATGAGCGAGCGGGCACTTGGCAAGATGCGCGAGCGCAAGAACAAGGTGGCGAGTTGGTATTTTGACGTGTCCATGATTGAGAGCTACTGGGGAAGTGACCGCTCTTATCACCACACCGGGCCCATCACGATGAACTATGCCATCAGGGAGGCGCTCCGGCTGGTGCTCGAGGAAGGCCTTGAGGCCCGCTTCGACCGCCATGCGCTGGCAAGCAAGGCGCTTCAGGCGGGTGTCGAGGCGCTTGGTCTTTCAATGTTTGCCCAGGAGGGCGCCCGCACCCCCACGCTCAATACCGTGTCCATTGGTGATAATATTGACGATGGCGCGGTTCGCAAGTCGCTTTTAAACGACTTCAACATCGAGATTGGCGGCGGGCTCGGGCCTGTGGCGGGGAAAGCCTGGCGCATAGGCATGATGGGCCACGGCGCGCGGCAGGAGAATGTGGCCTACCTCATTTCGGCTTTGGAGGTTATATTCAAGAGGATGGGGTATACTCAGAAGGTGGGCGATGCGTCCGCCGCGGTTACCCAGGTGTATGCAGAGGCCCTGTCCTAAGGGATATTTGAAGGAGCCACAGCGATGTTCCCGTTCGGATTTCAAGAGATCCTGGTTGTTCTTCTGATTTGTGTGCTTGTGTTCGGCGCAAAACGCCTACCGGAGATCGGCTCTGGCCTTGCCAAAGGAATCAAGAACTTCAAGAAGGGACTCGGCGACGGCGGAGACGAACTGCCCGAGAGCAATGAGGAGCCGGTGGCGTCAGCTTCCGGCAAACCGGCCGACGGCGATAAAGCCTAGGCCGGGAAGTTATAAGTAAATATTCACCAGCCTCCGAGCGCGATAGCTCTAAGGCGTCATGTTCGTTGTGGCGCTATGAGATCGCGCCGAAGGGTTGCGCTGGAAACGGCGTCGCCTCCCGGTAATTGGAAAGGAGCGCTGGGCCGGCATCAACGGATGTCCTGCCAGCCCCGCGCGAGCGGCGGCTGGTTTTTTTAGGCGGTGATATCGGCGGTGCCTCTAGCCGCCCGGAGTTTGTGGATGGAATTTTTCAAGGTTATATCCCCCGATGAAGCGCGGCAGGCGGTGAGGGAATTTTCCCCTCTTCCAGCCGAGGAGGTTCCCTCGTTCGACGCCGTGGGCCGTATCCTGGCCGAGGACGTAAGCAGCCCGGTGGATCTACCCGAGTTCGCCCGCTCGACGATGGATGGCTACGCTCTGCGCGCAGTCGACAGCTTTGGTGCAAGTGAATCGATACCCGCCTATCTCGATGTTGTGGGCCAAGTGCCAATGGGTGAGGCCCCCGGTTTTGAACTGGGTGCTGGTCAAGCGGGGCGAATTAACACCGGCGGGATGATGCCACCGGGGGCGGACTCGGTTGTGATGGTCGAGTATACGACGGCCCCTGATGATGATGTGGTCGAGATTCGGCGACCTTGTGCGGTGGGCGAGAATGTTCTCCAGGTGGGTGACGATCTAAAAGCGGGCGAGCGAATCCTTCCCGCAGGCTCCCGGCTCAGGAGCCATGACATCGGGGCTTTTGCGGGGGTGGGTGTTACAACCCTCAAGGTTCGTCGCCGCCCGAGGGTGGCTATTCTCCCGACGGGTGATGAATTAATCGATCCGGCAAAGGTGCCCGGCCCCGGTCAGGTACGCGACATCAATCGCTTCTCGCTGGCGGCGGCTGTTATCGAGGCGGGTGGAATTCCCGAGACAGAGGAAATTCTTCCTGACGATCTGGCGACGATTAAAAACCGCCTTGCCGCTGCGGTTGAGCGCTCGGACGCGGTTTTGATTTCGGGGGGAAGCTCGATGGGGGTGCGCGATTACACGGTCGAGGCCATCGATTCTCTGGGCGAGCCGGGCGTCCTTGTTCACGGGATTTCGATTAAGCCCGGCAAGCCCACCATTATCGGTCGCGTGCGGCGCGGCGATGTCGATAAGGCGGTAGTCGGCATTCCGGGCCACCCGGTATCGGCGCTGATGATTTTTCATGCCTTCGTGCGGCCCATTCTCAGGCAGTTGAGCGGCGAGCGGGAAACGGGGTTGGAGAGCGAGAGTGGAATCACCGCATCGCTTTCCCGCAACCTCGCCTCGGCGCCGGGGCGCGAGGATATGGTTCGCGTTCGTCTTGAGCGGGGAGAGGCGGGGGTGACCGCACATCCGCTCATGGGAAATTCCGCTATGATTTCGACCATGACGGGGGCGGACGGTTTTATTACGATTCCCCTTGCTGTCGAGGGTTTGCGAGCGGGCGCCGATGTGCGCGTCACGCTTTATTGACCAGAGGTTTTTGAGACGATGAGCGACACCGCGCTGCCCCTATCGGGGCGGAACATTTATTTGGAAAACATCGCGAGGAAGGATGCCCTTGCCCGATTGATCGAAAAAACGGGGCCAGCCGCCTCGTTGCCGGTTGAGACGGTCGCTGTGCCTGAAGCGCTTGGGCGCATCACGGCAGGGCCTGTTTATGCGGCGATTTCGAGCCCCCATTTTCACGCCTCGGCGATGGACGGTTTTGCGGTCAGGGCAGAAAAAACTTATGGCGCCTCGGTCGTCGAGCCCAGATCCATGCAGGTTGGTGTGGATGCTTTTCCCGTTGATACGGGGGATCCGCTTCCCGAGGGGACGGACGCCGTGATCATAATCGAGGTGGTGAACGAGATCGACTCGGAGACGATAGAGATCGAGGCGGCGCTCGCGCCTTGGAATAACGTGCGAGTGGCTGGGGAAGATGTGGTCGAGGGTGATTTGTTGCTGCCGCCGGGCCACAGGCTTCGGCCCTATGATCTGGGCGCTATGCTCGCCGCAGGCGTCACCCATGTGGCGGCTCGAAAGCTTCCCGTCGTGGCCATCATTCCGACAGGCGATGAGTTGGTCTCGCCGGGCTCGGATTTGAAGGCGGGTGATTTGATCGAATTTAATTCCGTTATCTTGTCGTCGTATATCACTGAATGGGGCGGGGAGCCTTTGGTGTTCCCCATCATCGAGGACAGGCTTGAGGCAATCGAGGAGGCGGTGCGCGACGCCCTTGAGCGGGCGGACATTGTTTTAGTGAACGCGGGCTCATCGGCTGGGCGCGAGGATTTTACCTCCTCGGTTGTTCGAAAACTTGGGGAGCTTTTGGTTCACGGTGTCGCGATTTTTCCCGGCAAGCCGACCATTCTCGGAGTGGGAAATACTGCCTCGGGACAGGCAAGACCCCTCATCGGGATACCGGGCTATCCAGTGTCGGCGGCGCTCGCGCTTCAAGAGTTCGTACGGCCTCTGATGGCGCATATGGCAGGCGCACCGGGACAGGAATATCCAACGACGCGCGCCTTGATGAGTCGCAAAAGCGCCTCGCGACCGGGGATGGAGGAGTTTTTGAGGGTAAAGCTCGGTGAAGTGGGCGGTCGCCTGATAGCCCTTCCCGCCAAGCGGGGCGCCAGCGTTATCAGCAGTCTAGTCGAGGCGGACGGCATGGTTCGCATCGGGACGGGCTCTGAGGGAATCGAGGCTGGCGAGGAGGTCGAGGTTGAATTGCTCCGCCCCTTGAGCGAGGTGCGGGGCAATATTTTGATGGCGGGAAGCCACGACAACGCACTTGATCTGCTGGCGAGCAGAGTGCGGGAGCGCAACAGAGAGGTTAGTCTTTCCACCTCGGCGGTGGGCTCGATGGCCGGCATCATCGCCGTCAAGGGGGGCGAGGCCCATATGGCGGGCAGCCACCTACTCGACCCTGAAACCGGCGATTACAACTGGAGCTATATTCGCCGCTACCTCAAAGGAAAAAAGGTGGTGGTCGTCAATTTTGTTCAACGCGAGCAGGGCATTTTGCTGCCGCCAGGAAATCCGAAAGGTATTACTTCTGTGGCGGATCTAGCCCGGGACGATGTGACCATCGTTAATCGCCAGAGCGGGGCGGGAACGCGGGTGCTACTTGACCACCTTCTCGACGGGGCCAAAATTTCGACGGCGGATGTCGCCGGGTACGGAAGTGTCGAGACGACTCATGTGGCCGTGGCGATGGCTGTTGCGGGCGCTCGCGCTGATGCTGGGTTGGGCATTTACGCGGCCGCAAAGCTTTTGGGCCTTGAGTTTGTCTCGCTGGGCTGGGAGCGGTTTGATTTTATTTTCCCGGCCGAATACTGGGAGACGCCTTTGATTAAAAAACTTATCGAGGTGCTCAGGGAGCCTGCTTTTGCGGCGAGTGTCGAGGCACTGGGCGGCTACAAGACGGATTTGACCGGGCAGGTGATGACCCCGCCCGAGAATGTTTAAAGGAGATGGAATAGGATGCCTTTATTAGACAACTATGGCAGGGCGCACGACGATTTGCGTATCTCCGTAACCGACCGGTGCAACTTTCGGTGTTTTTACTGCATGCCAGAGGAGGGGATGAGTTTTCTGCCCCACGAGGAAATTCTTAGCTACGAGGAGGTGGCGCGGGTCGTGCGGCTGACGACTGAACTGGGTTTTACGAGCTATCACCTTACCGGCGGCGAGCCTTTGTTGAGAAAGGATATTGATCAACTGATTCGCCAGATGCTTGAGATTCAGCCGGGCATGGACCTTGCGCTGACGACGAACGGGGTTTATTTGCCCGAGATGGCCGAGCGTCTTTACGAGGCCGGGCTTCGCCGGGTGAACATCAGCCTCGATACGCTCGATGAGAATAAGTTTTTGCTCATGACGCGGCGAAACCTGCTCGACCAGGTTTTGAAGGGAATCGAGGCGGCAGCGGCGGCGGGTTTCAGCCCGATAAAGATAAATGCGGTGGCGATCAAAAATTTAACGGAAGCCGAGCTTCCCGAGTTTGCTAAATGGGCGCGGGAGACGGGCCATATCGTTCGCTTTATCGAGTACATGCCGCTTGATGCTGATAAGGGTTGGGAGCGGGAAAAAGTGCTTACTGCCGAAGAAATTCTCAAAGGGCTCTCAAGCGAGGGCGAGCTTGAGATTACCTCGGGCCATCCATCCGACCCTGCGACACGCTACCGCTACAAAGATGGCAAGGGCGAGGTCGGGGTCATTGCCTCGGTGACGAGGCCGTTTTGTGAGGCCTGCAACAGGCTTCGCCTCACGGCTGAGGGCGAGATACGCACCTGCCTGTTTTCTGCCGAGGAGCACAGCATCAAGGCCCTGCTCAGGGGAGGCTCCTCGGACGATGAAATCAAAAAATGGCTTGCCGAGGTGGTTCGCACCAAGACGCCGGGCCATCTCATCGGGCAAAAAGAATTTGTCCAGCCTAGCCGTACGATGAGCTCCATTGGCGGCTGACCACCCCTAGGGCTGAGTGAACTGGCGCTATCTTTGGCTCGCCTTGTTGTGGCTGGTCCCTTTTTCCCAGAGCGGAACCATTCCTACCCCAAAAATGGAACTTTGATGCGTCCCAAACTATTAAGGAAATTATCGTTAACTTGTATTTAAATCGAAAAAATGGTCCAATTTGTTCTCCGCGTACATGTTTATCTGTAAGTAGTTGAAATGAAAGGTTGAAATGCGGCCTTTGAGAGCCAGGAGAGCTATGAGCGGCATGTGGGTGTCAATGCGTAAATTCAGTCCGAGGCGGCTGCAGTCCTTTGACATAAAGCTTTCTCGCGCTGTTCTCCGTGTTTTTATCGCTGCGTTCTTATTCTTATTCGTCTCCATACAACTTGCCCCTCCAGCTGAAGCGGGCCGTGGAAGGCGACGGCGCAGAGCGGTTCTTCCGGTAGAGGTGCAAAAAGCCGCCAAGGCCCGCATGGGCAGGGGTGTTAAGGCGACGGGGACAATTTATCCATTCAGCGAAGTGAAGCTGATGAGCCGGGCCGAGGGCCAGGTCCAGGAGGTGAAGGTCCGCGAGGGAGATTTTCTTCTCAAGGGGCAGATTCTCGCAACGCTCGACTCGACTATCCACCGGATTCAGTTAGCACTGGCCGAGAGCGAACTTGCCTCCGTTCGTGCTCACGTAAAAAAACTCAAGGCTGGATATCGTCCCCAGGAGATAGCGGCCGCCGAGGCGGGTGTCGAGCAGGTACGCGCCTCGCTAAAACGCTCGGAGGCCGAGCTTGAGGGTGCCAAGGCGCGACTCAAGGAAGCTGAGATTAACGCTCAATCTTTAGAGGCGATGTTCAAGCGCGGGGTTATCAGCCGCCAGGAGTGGCTCAAAGTCTCAACCGAGTCTCTTCGCGCTCGTGCCGAAATTGCCGAGCGGACTGCCCGCATCAGCGAGGACAGGGCAAGGATCAACGTGGCCAGCGAGGAACTCAAGCTCAAGCGTCTTGGCAACCGCGCCGAGGACATCGAGGCTGCCAAGGCGGACGAGCAAAAGGCGCGCCAGAACGTTTTTCTTCTTCAAACTCAACTCGACTACTTTAATATCAAATCTCCTATCTCCGGCGTTGTCACCGAACGCCGGGTAGAGCCCGGGGATCTGGCTGTCAACCGCTCACACTTGTTCACTCTGGCCCAGATCCGCAAACTTCGTGTCCGCTCCCGGGTGAGTGAACTTGATTTAACCCGCCTTAAGAAGGGGCAGAACACTAGAATCGAACTCGATGCGTTTCGCGGGCGGATTTTCAATGGAAAGCTCAGTCGGATATATCCGCAGGTCGATCCGCGTGCTCGCCAGCTTACCGTTGAGGTCGAACTCGACAACTCGAATCTTGTGCTCAGGCCGGGTCTGCTTGCTCGCTTGAAATTTGAACCCCTCATGGGCCGGGAGGTGATCAACCTGCCGGTTCATGCGGTGCTATGGGACGGCAACACAGAGCGCCGGGTGGGTCATGTCTTTGTCATCAAGCGCATGAATGGGAAAAGGAGAGGCAAAGAGGGCAAGGGCGGTCGCGGTGGCCAATTGCGCAAGAAGGGGGATAAACGTCCCGACGCGGTATCGGGACAGGCCGAGGCGGGAGAGAAAAAAATAGGTGCGCCGCGCGGTGGAAAAAGAGGCGGTAAAGGGGGCGGAAAGAAAGGCCCAAAATTCATGGCCGTGAAACGCAAGGTCAAGCTCGGCGAGATGGTAGACGGGAGAATCGAGATTCTTAAAGGGCTCAAAGTGGGCGAGAGGGTGATCGTCAGCGCCACCGGACAATTAAAGGACGGCAAGCCCATCCGGATAGTCAATTGATAATCTAGAAAGGTTTTCCATGTCGCTTAGTCGGCTTTGTATCAGAAGGCCAGTAGGAACCATCATGGGCGTAATATGTGCCCTCGTCCTGGGAAGTTTTGCACTTACCCGCATACCGGTGGATTTCCTGCCTCGGATTGTTTATCCCCGTATCTTTATTGGCATCGATTTTCCGGGTGCGGATCCCCAGGTGGTCGAGGAGCAGGTGACCAAGGTGGTTGAGCGCGAGTTGGCGACGACCCAGGGGCTTGTTCGTATTTTCTCGGTTAGCCGGGAGGGCGCGGCGCGGCTATGGCTGTTCTTTGATTTTAAGCGCGACATCGATCTTGCGCTTCAGGATGCCATCACGAAATTTAACGTGGCGCGGCGCAACCTGCCCGACGAGATACAGACCTCGCTCCAGAATACGCGAATCTTCAAATCCGACCCGGCGCAAGTTCCAATCATCGAGTATGCCCTTTCTTCGAAAAAAATGAAGGGCCCTGAGCTTCAGACCTGGGCGCGCAAGGTGCTGATTCCTCAGCTAATGGTGGTGCCCGGCATCGCCTCGGTCGAGGCCTTCGGCGGCCAATCGGAGGAAATTCAGGTCCTCGTGGACTTTCCCCGGATGCAGGGGCTCGGGCTGAATCTTCCCAGCGTATTGAAGCGCATGCGTTCTGAGAATATGGACCTGGCAGCCGGGCGGGTGAAAACAGCCGAGCGCGAATATTCGAGCCGTACCCAGGGCAAGCTCCGCTCGCCCGAGGAGCTTAAGCGCCTTATTTTTCCGACACAGGACGGCAGCCGCGTATATCTCAGTGATTTTGCTAAGGTCAAAGACAAAGGAAGGGACCGCCGGATTTTCGTCTGGCTCAATGGCGAGGAGAGCATTAAGGTTGTTGCCCTCAAGCAGCCCGATGCGAACACGATTTCCGTGGTGGATGGGTTGACCGCTCGGATGAACTTTCTCAAACGCTACGGCATCGTTCCTCCCGAGGTGCACCTCACTGCGATTTCAGATCAAAGTTTTTTCATCCGCTCATCGATTAAAAACGTTCTAACCTCTGCTCTGGTCGGCGGGATACTTGCGATTATTGTTGTCGTTCTTTTTCTTGGGAGCCTCAGGCGTACTCTCATCATCGGGCTGGCGATTCCGGTTGCCTCGGTGTTTACCTTCTTCTTGATGTGGATGTTTGGTTTCACCTTCAATATCTTCAGTCTCGGCGGGGTGGCGCTGGGGGTGGGTATGCTCGTCGATAACGCCATTGTTATGCTCGAAAATATATCTCGCCATCAAGGGATGGGAGATGAGCCGGTAAAGGCTGCCGAGGAAGGCGCGGCTGAGGTCGAGACCCCCATGATTGCCTCTACCCTGACCAACGTGGCGGCGGTGC
Organism: Nitrospinaceae bacterium; assembly: GCA_018669005.1. NCBI lineage: Bacteria > Pseudomonadati > Nitrospinota > Nitrospinia > Nitrospinales > Nitrospinaceae > Nitrospinaceae bacterium. The sequence continues at coordinate 8,105 of JABJAL010000080.1, read as the reverse complement.
TTCCCTTTTTGCTGGTGTCTGGCTACGTCGCGCTTTTGTTCCGCGAGCTTATCCTGACAATAACCTTCGCCTTTATATGCAGCTTGTTCATCGGTCTCACTGTGGTGGCCATGCTCTCGGCCCGGATGCTCCAGATCCCGATGACAAGCGGATTTAGCCGGTTTCCTCTATTTCGGTTTTTTGCCTGGTTCATCGCGAAGCTAAATGATCTTTACCGGGCGATTCTGGGCCCGGTGCTCCGGATGAGGTGGGTGGTGATTATCGTCGCGTTGGTGCTTTGTTCGAGCGCCTATCTTTTGCTGGGCCAACTTGGCAACGAATTGCTGCCCAAGGTGGATGACGGGCGCGTCACGGTGGACATTCGCTTCTCGCCGGGGGGTAAGCTCGAATATACCAAGGAGGTCACCCGCCGGGTGCACGACATGCTTTTGAAGGATGCCGAGGTGGATAAAGTATTCGCTACGGCGGGTGGGCGATTATTCGGAAGAAATTTCTCGGCCTCGGCCTCCAGGGGGCGCATTGCGGTGAACCTCAAGAAAGGGGTGAGCGTATTCGCCTATCTCAAAAAGCTTAGGCCTCGAATTTCCCGTCTCGAATACCCCGATGCAAGAATCTATGCCTACAAAAGCCGGGTGCGTGGCCTCAGGACATCCAACTCCCGCCATAATAAGAGCTTCTCCCTTGGGGTGCGTGGTGACGATTTGAAAGTCATCAATCAGATTGGTGAGGAGACGGTCGATCGCCTCCAGGGCATACCTGGTTTGAAAAATGTTCAATTAAATGAGGACCGACCCCGGCCCGAATATCATATTAAGATTAACCGTGAGAGGGCGGCCGAGCTTGGCCTTTCGGTTGAGGAGGTGGGCGACACCGTGAGCACTGCCATCGACGGCTCAGTCGCTACCTATCTGAATAGGGCGGATCAACGTGTGCCCGTCCGAGTGAAGCTCTCGGACACGGCAATCAAAAGCGCGCAGGACCTGGAGAATCTTCCACTCTTTCCGGTGGGCAGGGAGTCCACCCGGCTAAGCCATGTTGCCCAGGTGCGCTATGGTTCGGGAAGCTCGGTCATCGTACGCGTCGATCAAAACCGAAGGCTTCAGATTACGGGTGATATCTCGGGCCGCTCGCTGGGCGATGTGAGCCGTGATGTGCGCGCCAGGCTTGCGGACATAAAGCTGCCCAGGGGCTACTTCATTCTTCCCGGAGACGATGAGGAGAATCTCAACAAATCGAACCGCGAGTTATTGACGCTCGCCCTGCTCGCCTTGTTTTTGGTCTATGTCGTGATGGCGATTCAATATGACTCGTTCGTTAACCCGTTTGTCATCATCTTCGCTGTACCGCCCGCGCTATCGGGTGCGCTTATTGGGCTCTATCTTACGGGAACACCCTTTGGCTCGACTGTCCTCATTGGGATAATTCTTCTTGTCGGCATAGTGGTCAACAACTCGATTGTCATGGTGGATTATATTGAGCAACTCAGGAGGCAGGGCACTGAAATTCGTGAGGCTATCGTCGAGGGCGCCTCGACCCGTCTTCGCCCGATTCTCATGACGACACTTACAACGGTGTGCGCGCTGGTGCCACTTGCGCTCGGATGGGGACAGGGCTCGGAAATGCTCAAGCCTCTCGGTGTAGTTGTCCTGAGTGGCCTTTCACTCTCGACCCTGTTCACTCTTTTTCTCGTTCCGTGCGTTTTCCTTGTGGCTAAGAATCTTGTTGCCAAGCTCAGGTCGCTGGTGGGGCTCGCACCTAGGGAGTTATCTCCAAGTAGTTAGAACTTCGTTTATTTCAGGTTTTCTCCCTTTTTTCTCCGTCGCTGATGTTTGCTACTGGCGTTCGCCGCTGGCGTCCATCGTTAAAGACCGATAAGATCTCTCCCGGTTTTCATGTGAATTCATCATTTTATTTGATTTTCTTTGAGGAATAACTATGGCCAGCAACGCCAAGAAAAAGGACGGTTCGGGCATAGGCCCCTTGATCCGGGCGGACGGGCGAATGCCCGATGAGTGCCGCGAAGTGAAGGCGCAGATTGGCTACATTCAGACGACGCCGGGCAGTTGTCTATTCGAGATGGGAAATACGCGCGTTCTGTGTACGGTTTCGGCCGAGGATTCTGTGCCGCCCCATAAACGGGGAAGTGGCGAGGGATGGGTGACGGCGGAATATTCCATGTTGCCAGGCAGTGGCACCTCGCGTGTTCCGCGCTCAAGATCGAGGAGTGGCCGCGCGCAAGAGATTCAGCGCCTTATTGGTCGTTCAATGAGGGCCATCGTGGACTTGGAACTCCTAGGCGAGCGGACGCTTTATGTCGATTGCGATGTGCTTCAGGCCGATGGGGGGACGCGCTGCGCCTCGGTGACGGGTGGATTTATTGCGCTGAGCCTGGCAGTCGATTCCTTGATGAAAACGGGTGGGCTTGAGAAAAACCCACTGATTGGCTCCATTGCGGCGGTAAGCGTGGGTATTATCGGAACGACACCGATTCTTGATCTCGATTATGGCGAGGATGTTGAGGCTGAAGTGGATATGAATGTCGTCATGACGGGAAAAGGCCGCTTCGTTGAGATTCAGGGTACCGCCGAGGGCGAGCCATTTAAAAAATCCGAAATGAACAAGCTTATTCAATTGGCTGAGAAGGGCATCGACCAACTCTCCGAATTACAAGGTCGTTTTCTCGGGGGCGCCTGAGGCGGCATCTGCTCGTGAAGATCATTTTCGCCACCCGAAATGCCGGCAAGGTTCGAGAGCTTAGGCACGCGCTCGAGGGTTTGCCGATCTCTGTGCTCTCCCAGGATGAGGCTGGCATCGATACCCAGGCAGAAGAGGTGGGTGAGAGCTACGCCGAAAACGCGCTGATCAAAGCCGAGGCTGTATGTCTGGCGTCGGGACTTGCCGCCCTGGCGGATGACTCGGGGGTCGAGGTGGATGCGCTTCCGGGTGAGTTGGGAGTGCGCTCGGCCCGCTTCGGGGGCGAGGGGCTCGATGACGCAGGGCGCAACCGCTTGTTGCTTGAGCGCCTGGAGGGTGTGGCCGAAGGTGGGAGGGTGGCACGCTATGTGTGCGCCCTAGCGTTTTGCCGCCCTGGCCGGGAGCCTGTTTATTTCGAGGGCTTGATGCCAGGGCGGATTTTGGAATCTCCGAGGGGTGAGGGGGGATTCGGCTACGATCCGCTTATGCTCATTCCTGAACGGGGCCTGAGCGCCGCTGAACTTGATTTGGATGTGAAAAACAGGATCAGCCACCGAGGCCGGGCGCTCATGGCGTTCCGCGAGTGGTTGGCGGGGGAATTGGGTACCTAGGTCTGCCAGTTTTAGGTTTAATTCGAAGCTGTTTTAGCCATCTATTTGATAAAAGGAGAATTTTGATGCCTAGGGTAAGCCAGATTGGTTTAGATGAGGCGCAAGGCGAAACCGCCCGTCTTTATGAGGCAACGACACAGATGCTGGGCCGGGTTCCGCATTCATTCCGGGTTCTTGGTCAAACTCCGCTTGTCGCGCGGATGCTACTTCTTTTCAACGCCACGATGCAGCGCGAGGGAGCCGGGAGCGTTCTTTCCTGCAAACTCAAGGAAATGGTCATCATCAAGACGAGCCAGGTGAACGCTTGTAACTACTGAATGGCCCACAATACGTCGCTTGGTCAGGCGGCGGGAATCACCGAGGCACAAATCGAGGCGATAGTTTCGGAGGATTACATGAACTCGCCTCTTCTTTCTAGCCGGGAGAAGGCGGCGGTCCTCTGGGCGGAGCACGTAACGAAAAATACTGCCCGTGATCGGGACGATATCTTTGAGATCGTGAACAAGGAGTTCACCGAAACAGAGTTGATTGAGGTTACGCTGATGAGTTGCCTGTTTAATTCCTGGAATCGCTTTATGGACTCGCTCCACATGCCAATTGAGGAGCAGGGAGAGGTCGATAAGATTCAAAAGTCAGTCGCGCTGAATCCCGATAGAGTGAAGAATTATCTCCAGACGATGATCGACAACTGGCCCGAGACATTCCCCGAGCCGGATGGACAGGCACTCAGCTAGGCCGCTCATTTAAATTTTTTTGCGCCTCACACGCTCAAACGCCCCCGGATATTCGGGGGCGTTTGTGTAATGAAATCCAGGTGGCCTACTTTGCCTTGTCTTTCTTGTCAGGCGATGTGCTCAAACAACGGGGTGTACTCTTCCCGTAAATCTTCTGGCTCAAAAGCCTCGGCTATACATCCCTGGTTGCACCCTCGCCTATCAGGCCAGCGGGTGCAGTTTTTTACCTGGATGTCGGCGAGCCCACCCATAAGAACACTCCAGCCCGCCCTGGCTGCTTTTATCTGAATTCGAGCGTCTCGTTTCGTTTCGGGACAAGAATGTTCTCGGCTCCCGCGAAGGGCGAGGAACGTGTGGGCTGCTTTGAGCAGAGGCGGGCCGTGGATTGTCGAACTCACTAAAACTAGCAAGATGCCCAAGATCAAGTAGATCATGTTTCAACCCCCTCCCTCTTACTGCTGACGGTTTGGCGGGCGATTGGCCCGCGGGAGAGTTCCTAGAATAAATATAGGCCCGAGCTCGGAGTCTTGCTCGTGTTTCGGATCCTGTAATCCGAACTCATTTCGGGCGGATTAGTTGTTTGGCGCTGGTGTGGGCTCTATACTCGTGCAGCACTAATTTCGGACCTCACCTATCCCGCCGGGTGGAGGGAAAACCCCGGTACATAGCGCCCCGACAAAAGGGCAGGAGTGACTTTTAAATGACAGACCTCGTTCTCGATGAGGTTTCAGAAAAGGCCGCAACAGGCCGCGTTTCGGAAATATATGAGGATATTAAGCAGACTCTTCGAACTACCCAGGTGAACTTCCTTTTTCGCTCGCTGGCGGTACACGAATCCTATTTCGCCGCCGCCTGGGAGGCGCTTCGACCCAATGCTTCAATCGTTTATTTCGAGCGTTGCGCCGACAGCCTTCGCATGCGGATGACTCCACCCATGCCAGAGGATGTCCCTGATTTCGAGGAAGAGCTTGAGGAGGAATGTGATTATAGCGAGGAGCAGATTAAAGAGATTAACCAAATTTTAGACATCTACAATTATATTAATCCGAAAAACCTGATACTCGTGGATGCGCTCCGTGGCACCCTGGGGGGGGTAAAAATCGGTGGCATCACGCCGGGCTTCGATGAAGATCTGGAATCTTTGCCCATGGGCGCCTTCCCGGGCATGGCGTCGCCTGAACTAGTTCAACCGAGGGATGCTGGCGGCGAGGTTGGCGCTCTTTTCGATCGTATACAAAAAGAAACAGGCTTCGGCGGAGTCCCGAGTGTCTGGCGGGCTCTTGCCAAGTATCCTGAGATGATGACGCGTGCCTGGGACCTTGTGCACGAGGAGATGCAAAAAAAAGGTTTTGACATCACGGTGAGCCTCTCGCAGGGAGCAGCGGGCGCTGCTGCTCAGGAGTTCCCCCATCCGGTGGAACTTGGCCGCGAGAAAGTGCTGGCGCTGGGATGCAACGACGATGAGATTAACCTGATCCAGAAAAAACTGGACCATTTTATTCATTTGATACCACAGACCAACGTTTCGATTCTGCTGATGAAAGCGGCGGTTGCGGGTGAAGGAAAAGTCCGCCGCAAGCCGTTCGAATAAGCTTCCCGATACGCGAAACCGGTCCCGGTGATGATATTTTTTAGAACAGGAGCGGCCTCGTGTCTGAACTCTCCCCGTTATTTTTGACCCTGGCGATAGGAGCGCTTTTTTTCGCCGGATTTGTGAAGGGTACCGTCGGATTCGGCATTACGCTGATCGTTGTGCCCGTTCTCGTGTTGGTGATTACGCCGCAGGAGGCAATTGTCCTCAACTCCTTGCCCGTATTCATAATGAATGCCGCGACGGCTGCCACCACGGCGCGAGAATTCCGCGAACTCAAACGAATAAGATGGATGTTGCCCATCGCCTTCGTTTGTGTGCCCGTCGGCGTAAAAGTGCTCATCTGGATCGATCCTGAGCCGGTCCGCGCCCTCATCGGGCTCATGATTATATTTTTTATCGCTATTCGTTTTTCTGGTTGGCATCCGCCGCAAATTTCCGAGTCTGGTCAGAAGGTTTTTGGAGCCGTTATGGGCGTTATTATCGGGTTCATATTCGGGATGATTATGATGCCGGTGGCATTTATTATATTTTACATAAATACGCTTGCGTTAAGGCGCGAGGCGTTTGTTTTCTTGCTCAATATTATCGCCACCACGTTGTCGCTCATTCAGGTTTCATCGTTTTATTGGCATGGCCTGTATGCAGCAGATGCCTGGTGGAGCACTTTGTTGATGCTCGTCCCAGCTTTGGCTGGTCTGTGGGTCGGCACCCGTTTTCGCCGGAGGCTCTCGGAGAGGATATTTGAGCGCCTCGTTCTTGTATTACTCGGAGTCGCTGGGCTCATCTTGATCGTCCGCTACGGGACAGTTTTGTTTTGAGTGGATATGAATGGGCCGCCACCGTAGCAATTCTCGCCGCCGGGGGGCTGCTTAAAGGTGCCATCGGATTTGGCCTTCCTGTATTCGCAAATTCTTTTCTTTTTCTTTTTATGGCGCCGCAAAAGGTGGTCGTCTTGATGTCAGTGCCGGTGTTAGTGACAAACCTGCTCAACGTCCAGACGGGCTGGAAGGAATGGCGCAATCTCCGGCATGTGCTTCCCTATTTTATCGCGGGGGCTGCCACCGTTCCGGCGGGCGTAATTTTCCTGAATGAAACGAATCCAGATGTTATTCGAATATTTCTCGCTGGAGTGGTCTTTTTTTACTTGGCGATGCACCGGCGGCTTCCGGCGATGGATTCATTTGGAGTGGGCACACGCACAGCTATCGGGTTGGTATGCGGTCTTGCCGTGGGCTTTACGATGGGTGCCACAGGCATTACGGGACCGGTACATGGCGTTTATCTAACAATGTTTCTTTGGCCCAAGGATGTATTCGTGTTTGTAATCAACGCGTTCAATGTCCTAACGGCGGGCACGCTTGCGGGTTCCCTTGCATCCCACGGTAAATATACGACCCAGGTATTCTGGGAGATTGGGCTGGCTCTGATCCCTGTAATGGCGGGCTTTTCTGCAGGGGTGCGGATTCGAGATCGCATTCCGCAGGAGATATTTTACCGGGTGGTTAGGGGGGTGCTGTTTCTGATTGGGCTTATCCTTGTGGGGCGCTCGATCTTGAATTTGAGCTAAGTTGCTAGGGGTGTTTCGTGGTATTTAAGTATTCGTATTGGTCTAAATATAACACCAAAGTATAAAATTTTTGTCATTTCCCTGAAATATCAAGAAATTTATGGACATTTCCAGACAATCCCCTATACTCGTTTTATCCAGGAAAGTAAGGGGGGATCGGGGGGATTTGCTCTTTGCGGGGCGAGGCCGAAAGGCCTCGTTGCGCTTGAGTGGATAAAGAATTCTTCTATTTCACACAATTCAAAATTGTGGTGTGAAATTGGTCACTTTTTGAACTCCTGTGTCTGTTTGTTGGCTCCCTGATAGTAGATGAATTTGGGTCCCTTGGATTTCTCCAGCATTCTGCGAAGCGGGACGATTACACACTCATCTTCCATTGTTGACAGCCCAGTTTCCTGGTGTGATTATCTGGAAGCTTTTTTTCGGGCTTGGCGAGGCTGGGGCCAGGTTTTTTGAATCGATATATGGTGTTTTCTTGGGCTCGTAGCTCAGCTGGATAGAGCGACGGACTTCTAATCCGTAGGTCGCAGGTTCGAGTCCTGCCGGGCCTACCAGGAAATATTGTTAGTGTTTATATGGTGGGTGTAGCTCAGTTGGTTAGAGCGCCGGGTTGTGGCCTCGGAGGCCGGGGGTTCAAATCCCCTCACTCACCCCATTTTAAGTGCTTTTCTGGTTTCCGAGTGACACGCGTCCGTAGCTCAATTGGATAGAGCATCGGATTTCGGATCCGAAGGTTGTAGGTTCGAGTCCTACCGGGCGCACCATCGGAAAGAGAAGCTGAGTTTTAATTGGAAAGGGATTTCCTTTCCGAACGGTTTCGGATCGCTAGCTCAACCAGGTAGAGCAACGGACTCTTAATCCGTAGGTTCGGGGTTCGATTCCCCGGCGGTCCACCAGATTATGTT
>JABJAL010000079.1 GCA_018669005.1 Nitrospinaceae bacterium | reverse complement strand
CCACGATCCGCAGCCAGGTTGAACATGAAACTCCCCGTCCCGCCGCTCTGAGTGATGAGCCCAACGGGCCCCGGGCGAATTTCCTTGGCAGGCCGCTCAAGGCAGGTGAGAAAGCTCAAAATTGTCCGGGCGGGTGGATAAATAATTCCTGCCGAATTTGGCCCCAGCAGCCGAACCCCTCCGGCGCGGGCGATATCGCAGACGCGCCTCTGGAGCGATTCCCCCTCGCCCCCGACCTCGGCGAACCCACCGCTGAAAATAATGGCGCCGCCCGCTTTTCTCTCTGCGGCTTCCTCAAGTACACCCGGAATCGAGGGCGGGGGTACGGCAAGTATTATGGCGTCCGGCGAGGTGGGCCCCTCCTTGAGAGACGGATACACCTCGACGCCATCGATGGCGGGTGTCTTAGGATGAACGCCCCAAATGTCTCCCTCAAACCCTACTTTCCGGAGAAATGAGAGAACGCGACCGCCGTGTTTCGTCTGATCCGCCGAGAGCCCCACAATGGCCACCGAGGCGGGACGCAGTAAACGCGATAGAGAAGATTTGGATGTCACTTGAAAAGTGCCTTTCTTTTAAAACGAATCGGCCAGGGCGAGAAGTTGTTCCGCTCGCTTGAGGTTTGCGTAGTCCACCATCATGCCCCGAAATTGCACCGCTGCTTTTCCACTCGCCTCAGCCTCGCGAAAGGCCTCGATGAGTCCACGGCTGTATTCGATCTCCTCGGCCGAGGGTGTAAACACCGAATGAATCGCGGCAACCTGTTTGGGGTGAATTGCCATTTTCCCGGTGTACCCCATGTTGCGTGCCAGGTTGCACTCACGGAGCAGGGCATCGTCATCCACTAGATTCATAAACACGCCATCGAGGAGAACACCAATTCCTGCCGCGCGTGTCTCGCAGACGAGTTGGCTCCTGGGGTAAAGGAAAACTTCGCCCTCAGGGGTCCACCTTCCGCCGATGTCCACCATGAAATCTCCCTCCTCGCCACTTGAAAAGGCCATGGATTGTACCCGGGGGGAGGCGGTAACGATCTCATAGGTGAAATGGAGGCCGCGGCAACTCTCAAGAAGAGGGAGAATGACTACCCTGCCGGGAGAGAGGCCGGCGCGGGCCTCTAGATCCGAGAGCACCATATCCATCCGTTTGACGTCTCCCGGTGTTTCCACCTTGGGGAGAATGATGCCAAAGAGCCCGTCTGAAACGACGGCTTCTAAGTCCTTTTCCATCTCGCCTGTCGAGGGATGGTTTGCCCGGACGAACACCGGGGGATTGCCCTCCCGTTTGAGCGCCTCGGTTACATAGCCGCGTGCCTCTTGTCTCCGATCGTTGGGAACCGAGTCCTCCAGATCGAAGATCAGGCCGTCTGCGCCCGAGCGCGGGGCTTTTTCCATCATTTCGGGACGAATTCCCGGACTAAAGAGCAAGCTTCGAAATGGTCGCATGACAAAATCCTTGATTCGATTATTTAGAATTTGACGGCGCATACTACCAGCCTGATTGGTTTCAGTGAACTGCTGGAAAGGTCCGGATTCATTGACAAAAAAGGCACCCAGCCTGTACAGTGAAATTATCAGAACAAATGTTCCTGGGGGGAGAACAATGAATTCGGGTGGACGTTCCGAGGGGCTTCGGCGGGGGCTCGAAATCCTGCAGCTATTTACGGACACGGATTTTGAATGGGGAATCACAGAGATTTCCAATGAACTTGGTTTGCACAAAAGCCGGGTCCATCGGGCGGTCAAGACGCTTGAAGATGTCGGTTTTTTGAGAAAAAATCTTAAAAACAGAAAATACCTATTGGGTCTGCACGCCTTTGAACTCGGCTCCGTGGCCAGCCGAAGATTCAACCTGATGCCAGAGGCACGGCCACTCATGAAGAAACTAGTGGCTAAAACCAAGGCAACTGTTTCGATTAGAATAAAAGACGGCGACGACATGGTGGTCGTCGAATGCATCGAGAGTCCTGACGACCTCCGTGTTCACTCGCCCCAGGGCGCGCGCCGCGCCTGGGACTTTGGAGCCGGGGGGAAGGTGTTTCTCGCCCATCTGCCACCAGAGCAGGTAAAGAGGATGATCGGCGAATACGGGTTGACGCGCTACACCGACCGTTCGATAACAGTAGCCACCGAATATATTGATGAATTGAAGTGTGTCCGCGAGAAGGGTTATGCCCTCAGCGATGGGGAGCACATTCTCGGTGCGCTGAGCATTGCCGCACCGATTCGCGGCACGGGTGGCGATGTCATCGCGGTGCTCATGGTGGCCATGCCCACGGCGGGGATGGAGAGTTCCGAGCAATCAGAATTTGAGCGGCTGGTAGTTGAATCCGCCGATTCGTTATCGTCAATGCTGACGAATGGTGTTGCAGCTAGCAGGGCATCGTAATATTGAACACCTCGTCGAATATAGAATCGAATAAACCTCGGAGCTGAAATTGGAGCCGGATCTAACACCCGAAGAGCAAGAGATGGTCCGCCGGGCTCGGCAAATTGCGCGCGAGGACCTTCTTCCTATTGCCGCAGAGAGGGACCGGAATTACCCACCCGATGAGGCCTATCCTTGGGAGATCACCGAGAAGATAGACGCGGCGGGGCTCAGGACGCTAACTGTGCCCAAAGAGCATGGGGGCTTTGGGGCGCGCCACCTGGTTCAGGCCATGGTCACCGAGGAGATGGCATATGGTGATCTGGGGGTTGCCGTTTCGCTCGATCAGACCTACAAATTTACGCGCCTCCTCACAGACGAGACAACACCCGATCAGCGCGAGCGCTATTTGGGCGATTTTTTGAGTGATCCCAGAGCCTTACTCGCCCTCGCTACGACGGAGCCCCAGAGCGGCACCGACACTTTTTTGCTCTACGATGCCCCCGGCGCAGGCCCCCGGATGACCGCAAGGAAAGACGGCGATAGTTACGTTCTTAACGGGACGAAGCACTACATTTCAAATGGCGGGCTCGCAAAATATTATTTTATTTTTGCACGCACGGCCCCCGAGCGGCCCATGAGCGAGGGGCTCACCTGTTTCCTCGTTCCCCGCGATACGCCGGGCTTCACCATCGGCGAGGCGCACAGCAAACTTGGTAGGCGGCTTCTTCAAAATGGTGAGCTAGTTCTTCAGGATTGCCGCGTCCCTCTTGCGAATCTATTCGGCGAGTGGGACGGCGGGCTGTCGATTCTACGCAGTATGGTGAGCGGCGCCCTGATACCGGTGATGGGCCCCTCGCGTTTGGCCTACGACTTGGCGCTCTCGGCGGCCCACCGGACAGGGGCGTTTGAGGAGCAATGGGCTAAGATGGCGCTCACCGAGATGTACATGCTTATCGAGGCGGCGCGAACGGTTCTCTATGCCGCCGCCTGGCATGGCGACAAACCTACCGATGACTCGAAGCGGCGGCTCATGTCGAAGGTGTTTGCCTCCGAGGCGGGCATCAAGGTGTGCCGGATGGCGATGGATATATGGGGGAGGACGGGCGCGACCTATCATGCCGATCGTCCCTCGCCCGAGAAATGTTGGCGTGATGTTTTGAGTTATTTGCACGGTTTCGGGACAAACGAGGCGGTCAAGCTGAAGGCGGCGCCGTTCCTCAAGCCTCCCGGTGAGGATGAATGGTAATCAAATACTGAGGCGAACTTTTTTCAACCATCAACGAGGAGATAGAAATGGCTTCCTACAAAAAATCTGACGCAAGGACTTACTGCAAAGACAACATGAAGGGCATATGGGCGGCGATACCCTATCCCTTCGATAAGAACGACAATATCGACGAGGACGCGTATCGCGCCGACATTCGTCACTACATCGATGACCTTGACATCAAGGGCTTTTTTATCGGCGGCATGATTGGTGAGTTCTGGTGCATGACCAAAGAAGAGCGCCTTCGCGGCCAGGAGATCTCCTGCGATGAGGCGGGCGATGTGCCCATTATCGCACACACCGGCCACACCTCGGCGAAAGAGGCGGTCGAACTGACGAACGCTGCGGCCGAGGCGGGTGCGACCTACGCAATTCTGGCGAATCCGTATCTGGGCGCCCAGGGGATTCCCGAGCGGGTCCGTGCCTACTTTAAATATGTTTGCGACAACGTGGACTTGGGTGTTTCGCTCTTCAACACCGGGGCGACCGGCTATTCGCTCTCGCCTCAGCTCATCAAAGAGCTGGTGGGTGACAACGAGAACATCTGCTGCGTTAAGAACGCCCAGCCGAAATATCATTGCGATGAAGTGCGCCATGCGGTGGGCGATGACATCGTTGTGAGCGATCCGATGGAGACACAGTGGTTCTACAACAGGGCCTATCACAAACAGCAGACGTTCATGAGCGGCCCCGACCCGTTCCTCTATCAGCGCACGGGCAACCTCACCATGCAGAAGTACACCGACCTCATCGATGTGGGAAATGTCGATGAGGCCTGGACGGCGAGCGAGGTGATGAATCCGATGCGCCGGGTGATGGACAAATGGATCTGGGGTCCGTGGTCGAGAGGTGCCTTCCCGATTCCGGCGCTCAAGTACTGGATGTCCCTGATGGGAATGTCGGGTGGCCCCTCGCGGGCGCCGATGATTCCGCTGACGGCGGATGAGAAAAAAGAGCTCGAAGGCGATCTTCGGGGCGTGGGGCTCATCGACTAGATCTTGGTAAGCGTAATCACCGCAGAGAGGAAACGTGCGCATGGATTTTGCGCCTGAGGAAACCCATATTGCGCTCCAGGCAATGGCGCGGGATTTCGCCCGGCAGCAGATTGTTCCGGCTGTCGAGGAGATTGACCGTCAAAAAAGCCCGGAGGGGAGATTTCCGGCGGAGTTGCTGGAAAAAGGCAGCCGCCTGGGCCTTCGTACGCTTGCCGTTCCAGAGTCGTTGGGTGGCGGCGGCGCGGATTTGCTCACCCTGTGCGTTGTCGGCGAGGAAATTGGTTGGGGGGATCTAGGTGTCGGGGCGACCTTTGCCCAGGACTGGTGCGTATCCATGGCGCTGCGGAAAATCTGCGCCGCAGATAAATTCGAGTCCTTTGTTAAAGACTTTGCAGGCGATCATGGTGCTCATCTGACGCGGTGCGAGCTTTCACATGTGCCGATGCCCGAGAACCGGATGCCTTATGAGGGGGCCGAAGCGGATATTTCGGCCTCGGCGCGGCAGGCGGAAGGTGGGTGGTCGCTGAGCGGTTCCTCGTCTCATGTGATGAACGGTGAGGCGGCGCGGTGGATTTTAGTTTCGCTTGAGGGAGAGGACGGGCGCCAGGCGTTTCTTCTTGACGGAAATGTGGCGCGTGTTGCTCATCGCCACGACCCGATGGGAATGCGCTCGGCCGAGGATGTTGCGCTGGTTTTTAATGACGTGAAGGTTACTGGCGCAAGCCGGATAGATTGCTCGCCCGAGGCCTGGGCCGGGGTTGTTCCTGTTTTCATGGTGCTGCCCGCCTCGGCGGCGCTTGGCACGGCGCGACACGCTAATGAATTTGCCGACGCACACGCCAGGGAGCGTGTGCAGGGCGGCAAGCCCATCATCGAGCATCAATCGGTGGGTTTCATGCTCGCTGATAACCTGATGGAGATTGCTACGGCGCGGCGTGCGCTCCAGTCTGCAGCCTGGGCCGCCAATCAGGGGGGCGCAGATGCCGTGCGCGAGAGCTTTCTTGCGCGGATTTTTGTTTCCGAGGCCTGCGAGCGAATTGCCCGCCGCTCGATGGAGGTGTGGGGCGGCGCGGGGTACATGACCGAAGCGCCTATGGAGCGTTTTGTTCGAGACATGACGAGTTTCATGCACGCTGGCGAGATGACCCATTCGCTTCGGGCGCGCGTTATGACCATGATTTAGATTCGGAATCACCCACATGATTTGAGCATTGGGATCACCTATCGAGGAGGTACATCCATGAAGGAAGCGGAATCTTTTTTGATAATCGACACCGAAGAGCTCGAATGGGAAGATGGCACGAAAGTCATCGGCCTCCCCCCTGGCGTTGAGGTGAAGATTGTTGCCGAGGGATTTGACGACGTGTCCGAGCGCGTTGATAAGTTCGTGAAATTCCCGCCCGGCTACACCGAGCCCCTCCATATTCATGACCATCTCCACAGCACGCTGGTCATCGAGGGGGAGATGCATGTCCATGGAAAAATTTTAAAAAGCGGAGATTTCGTCTTCGGCGGGCCGGGCGAGCAGCATGGCCCCTTCCACTATCCCAAGGGCTGCACCGTCTTCTCCTGCTCGCGAGCAAAGGAGATGAACCAGATTCACCGCAACCCCGAGGCCGAGCATGGCTCGGATCTCACAAAAGGCGCTTAGTCGAATTAAACGAAACTCACCGGTGGAGGATATCCCGTGGAATATGTCGGCGGTTTTTTCGCAGTTAATACGGACGAGCTTGAGTGGGAAGACGGCGTAAAGGTGCTGGGCCTGCCCAAGGGCGTCGAGATGAAAATTATTCGCGAGGGCCATGACGAAGTATCCGAGAGGGCGGAGCGATTCGTCCGCTTCCCTCCCGGCTATGTTGAGCCGCGCCATGAGCACGATCATTATCACAGCATCTTTGTTCTTGAGGGCGAGATGCACATCGATGGCAAAGTGCTCACCCGAGGCGGCTATGTATACGGCGGTGGAGCAGGCAATGCCCATGGCCCCTACGAGTATCCCAAGGGTTGCACGGTATATTCGTGCGCCCGTGCCTTAAAGCTCAATTCTATTCATCGTGTAGCGGACTGAGGTCTTGAGTCAGTCGGTATAATTTATGGAAGGATGTTTGAATGCCTTTTTATAATATGTCGGAGATTGAAAAAGTTGAGGCCGGTGTCGGTGATGGCGTAACGCAGTCTGTTGCTGGAGAGCTTATGAAGGCTGGCACGATCACTTACCCGGTAGGCGGCGGCCCGCCCCCGCATGTCCATCCCAACGAGGAGCAGTTCGTTCTCATGCTCGAGGGAAAATTGAACATGATCCTTGGCGATGAGACGCGGATTGTCGAGCATGGCGACCTGATCCACATCCCGCGCAACGTACGCCACGGCATTCATATCCTTGAGGGCCCCGCAGTTTTCTACACAGTGAAAAGCCCGGCCGGGGATGGCGATTTGTACCAAGACTATAATAAGGCGGATGACGCCGATGAAGTAGAAAAACAGCTGGCCGGAGAATAAGCCCGACCCAAATAAAATTTCATAAGGGGAAGCGCTGATGCCTTTCTATAAGATTTCTGAAATGGAGACGATTTCCACCGCGCTCGGTGATGGGGCTGTTCAGACGACTGCCGGTGAGTTAATGAAAGCGGCGATGGTTACCTACCAGGTGGATGGCGGCCCGCCACCTCATTTTCACCCCAATGAGGAGCAGTTCATCCTCATGCTCGATGGCAAGTTCAACATGATTCTTGGCGATGAAACGCGTGAGGTCCAAAAGGGCGATCTGATTCACATTCCCCGAAATACGCGGCACGGAATCCATGTTGTAGAGGGGCCTGCGGTGTTCTTTCACGTCAAGAGCCCGGTCGGCAGCGGCCATATGGAAGGCGATTACAATGAGGCCTCCGACGCCGCAGAGGTCAAGAAAATGCTCTCGGGAGAATAAAACCCCACCTTCGATCATCCAGGGGATTCGGAACGTGAAATTCACTGAGCCAATAGAAATCAGGGGCCTTCGAATTAAACACCGGATCACGATGTCGGCGATGACTTCCTCGCGGGCAGAGGAAAATGGTGTCGCCTCGGTTTGGAGCCACGCCCACTACACGGCTCGCGCGCGGGGCGGGGCGGCGGTTTGTTTTTCCGAGGCGACCTACGTCAATCAAGAGGGTAAGGGCTTTCCGAGCCAGCTTGCCTCCCACGATGATTACATTGTCCCTGGCCTAAAAGAGCTTGCCGAGGCAGTCGAGGCTGCAGGTGCGCCTCTTGCCGTTCAGATTTTTCATGCCGGGCGCACTGCCCTGAGTGCGGTGACGGGAATGCCCATCGCCGGGCCCTCGCCGATCAAACACCCCAAAAACGACGAGCTTCCCCGCGAGCTTTCCACTCAGGAGGTGAAGGACACTGTCCGTGCCTTTGGAGAGTCGGCCCGTCGTGTCCGTGAGGCGGGGGTGAAAATGCTCGAAATCCATGGAGCGACCTGGTACCTGATACAACAATTTTTCTCGTCCTCCTCGAACAAACGAACCGATGAATATGGTGGGAGCCTTGAGAGGCGAATGCGCTTTCCGGTAGAGGTCGCACGGGCGGTTCGTGAAAACGCTGGCGAGGATATGGTCATCAGCTACCGAACGGGACTTCTTGAGCCCTGGGAGGAAGGTTTCACCATTGAGGATACGCTGGCGCTTGCCGCTGCCCTTGAGGAGGCGGGGATGGACATTATTCATTGTTCCCGCAATGCCCGGAACGGGGTGGCGGTGGAGCCAGAGTTTTACAATCCGGCGTTCGATCGGCTCAGGAAAAAAGTAAAACTTGCGCTCATCGCTAACGGGCGGAGTTTTGAGCCCTCTCGCGTTCAGGAATACTTGGACATGGGGGCCGATCTTGTGGCCGTCGGGCGGGCGATGCTCACTGATCCGGACTATGCTGGTAAAGCTCTTGCCGGGCGTGATGAGGAAATTCTCACTTGTATCCAGTGCCGCCCCTGCATTTATATGCGGGACAGCCGTTGCCCGGACGATGCCTATCCGGGGGGCGAGCCCGATGGGATAAAGCCGAGCCTTGAGGCGGCCTCGAAAATGAAAACGGGCGGTTATGCGCCCACCGAGAAAAAGAGAGTTAACCTGGACGATCCTGTGGACGAGGCACCTGGGGGCTCTGCAGTATCTGGATGATTTCATGACATTTATTCACAGATAGATAGAGGATGGAATAATTATGACTGTATCGAATGCGCCAGACGTAATTTCAGCGGAAAATATTGAACTCATCGGATACCACGACCTCGAAAAACGCCCGGCCTTCAAAATTGCCATGCAAGAGGTGAACGAGCGCTTCTATCTTTATCTGTCCACCTTTTGGCAGAGCGGCTGGACGGTGCTCGACGTGACCGACCCTGCCTCGCCCGAGCATTGCGATTGGCTGCCGGGCCCGGATAACTGCTGGACCCTTCAGGTGCAGGTGGCCGATGGCCTGATGATCACCTCGATGGAGAAAATTCCCGAGGGTTGGGGCCCCCGGCCCAACGACCCGCCCGAGGCCGAGGGCGTTTATATCTGGGATGTGGCGACCGACCCTGCGCATCCAAAGCGCATCGCCCACTGGGAGACAGGGGCGGATGGCACCCATCGCAACTTTTATAATGGTGGCCGCTATGCACATCTTTCCGCTGGAGCGGAGGGCTACCGGAGCCGGATCTATCGTGTGCTCGATTTGGAGGACCCGGCAAATCCCAAGGAGGCGGGCCGCTGGTGGCTCCCCGAGCAGGAACTAGACGAGAACGGCAAGCCCCGGAGCCCGATCAATGCGTTCCAGCATGGCCCGGCCCATGCCGAAAATGGCCGGGTCTATCTGCCCTACGCCGGGGGCGGGATCATTATTCTCGACATCGAGGACATTTCAGCCCCGAAGATGATTAGCCGCCTCAATGTCCACCCGCCATTGGGCAGCAACCTCGCGGTTCACACCGTCTATCCCTACCTGGACCGCAACATCGCCATCGCCAACAGCGAGGCGCTCCGTGAGAATTGCGATGAGCCGCTCAACTACACCGCCGTCATCGACATCAAGGATGAGACGAATCCTCGGGTGATGAGTATTTTTCCGGTGCCGGATCCACCCAAGGGCTATTCGCACAAAAACTTCTGCGAGCGCGGCGGGCGTTTTGGCCCGCACAACCAGCACCACTCCCAGGGCCTGGATTGCCTTGAGCAGCGCGAGGACAGGATCTATCTGACCTACTTCAACGCGGGGCTCCGCATCTACGATCTCTCGGACCCGGTGCACCCCTTTGAGATCGCCCACTACATCCCCTCGGATCCGACCGAGCGGCTGGGTATGTTACCGAAAACATTGGTGACGCAGAGCGAGGATGTTCTCGTGGACCGGCGCGGGTACATGTACGTCACCGATAAGAATCACGGGCTCCATATTCTGCGCTGCACGATTTAGTTTCAGATGTGCCCGGATAGGGCACGAGTTTTTTGAATTTCTTGACAGAGGGAAGCTGTTATGCCGAAAACAACTGTTGGGGATGTAGAGCTTTACTACGAGGAGTCCGGGGCGGGCACGCCCGTCGTTCTTATTCACGGGCTGGCGGGTGATTGCAGTGGCTGGCAGTCGCAGATAAAAGTGCTCGAAAAAAACTACAGGGTTATCGCCTTAGACAACCGGGGCGCGGGCAGGAGCAGTGCCCCCGACTATCCCTATACGACGCGGCATTTTGCCGACGACACTATCGGCCTCATGGACGCGCTGGGCGTCTCTGAGCCCGCCCACGTCATTGGCCGCTCGATGGGCGGCGCCATCGCGCAGGAGATGGCCATCAACTATCCGGGCCGTGTGAGGAGCATGCTCATCACCGCCTCGTTCGGAAAACTCGACCGCTATGGCTATCAAATTCTCTACAACTTCAACGAGGTGGTGAAGGCGCAAGGCTACCCCGCTGCGGCGAAGCATCAGTCGCTTTTTTTCTTCCCGCCGCTTTATTTTAATGAGAACCAGGAACTACTCGATGCCTTCGAGGCCGGGCTCGGCAACACGGACAGGCCGATTCACGGCTACTCGAACTCGACGAATGCCTGCCTGACGCACGATGCGCTGGATCGCTTGGGTCAGGTGAAATGCCCGACGTATGTGCTGGCCGGGGGCGAGGACGTTCTTTGCTCGGTTGGCGCCGCCAGGCAGATTGCCGAGCGGGTGCCCGGTAGCCGGATAAAAATTTATGAGGACGCCAGCCACTTTTTCTTGATTCAGTGCTTCGAGGAGTCGATGACGGATATTAAGTATTTTCTCGACGCGAACTAGGCTGCTTTGAAGTGAATGTTGATTGAGAATAGAACTCTCGGTTTACAAGGGACCGGATCTTTTGATTCGGTCCCTTTTTTATTTCTCCCCGGCAAGGCTCCAGCTGGCGCTCACCGCAAACAGCACGGCTGAGGCGAGAACTATCGAGGGCCCCGAGGGGGTGTCCCACTGGAGCGAGGCCATGACCCCGCCCAGAACGGCGAGGACGCCGATGAGGCTGGCGAGGGCCGCCATCTGCTCCGGCGTTTTTGAAAATCGCCGCGCCGCCGCCGCCGGAATGATGAGAAGCGATGTAATCAATAGGATGCCGATGATCTTCATGGCGATGGCGATAATGAGCGCGATGAGCAGCATGAAGGCGAGTTGTATCAGCCCGATTGGGATGCCCTCGGCGCGGGCAATCTCCTCGTTGACGGTGATGGCGAGGAGCGGGCGCCAGATAATGGCGAGCGCCGCGAGCGCGAGCGCGCCGCCGCCGAGGATCCAGTAAATATCCGAGTTCGTGACAGACAGAATGTCGCCCAGAAGATAGCCGAGCAAATCCACCCGGAGCGATTCCATGAAGCTGATGGTGACAAGCCCCAAGGAGAGCGCCGTGTGCGCGAGGATGCCTAAAAGCGTGTCCGAGGATAGGCGCTTTTGGCTCTGAAGCAGGACGAGAAACAGGGCGAGGGCGATGCATGCGGCAAGGGTGCCGAGGCGCGCATCGAGCCCTAGCAAAAAACCGAGTGCCACGCCCAGCAGGGCGCTGTGCGCGAGCGAGTCACCAAAGTAGGCCATTCGCCGCCAGACGATAAAGCAGCCGAGCGGGCCGCTCACTATCGCGACGCCTGCGCCGCCTATCAGCGCTCGCCATATAAAATCCTCGAAAATCATTCTTCGTCCCCGCGGGTGTCGTGCTCGCCATTGCCGCCCTCGGCGAGCGGTACGATATGGCCGGCGAGGTCGTGGGAGTGGTCATGGTGATGGGTGTAGACGGCGAGGCTCTTCGCCTCTTTTGGCCCGAACATGGCGATGTACTCGGGGTGCTGGCTGACGGTCTCAGGCTGACCAGAGCAGCAGAGATGATGGTTGATGCACACAACCCTGTCGGTCGATGCCATGACGAGATGGAGGTCGTGGGAAATCATCAGAACACCGCAGTTCCTCTGGGTCCGTATCCGGGCGATAAGCTCGTAGAGCTCGGTCTGGCCCACGATGTCGATGCCCTGGATGGGTTCATCGAGAACAAGTAAATGCGGATTCCGAGCGAGCGCCCGGGCGAGGAGCACACGCTGGAGCTCGCCGCCGGAGAGGACTTGAACTGCATTTTCTATAAGATGCGCCGCCCCGACTTCCTCTAGCGCTTGCATCATCTGCTCCTCGGCGGGGCGGCTCGTTAGCTGGAGAAGGCGGCGCACGTTCAGCGGAAGGATGGGGTCGATGTCGAGCTGCTGGGGCAGGTAGCCCACGATGAGGCCTGATCGCTTGGCGATGGTGCCCGCGTCTGGCCGGATGAGGCCGAGCAGTATGCGAATGAGCGTCGTCTTGCCAGCTCCGTTCGGGCCGATGAGGGTGACAATCTCGCTTGAGGAAACCGATATGTCGATATCGCTCAAGACGGCGTTTTCGCCGAAGGCATGGCCGATGCCTCGTCCTTCGAGCAGAGTTTTTCCGCCGGGCTGCACAGTCATTTATGAGCCGCCGTCTGGCATGAGGGACACTGACCCTGGACTTCTACGACAGGGGACTTGACGGCGAATCCCGCCTGCTCGGCCCCCATCGAGATAGCCCTGTCTATTTTTGGATCCAGCAATTCGGCGACTGCGCCGCAGTTCTCACAAATAAGAAAATGTGCGCCGTGGGGCGTTTCGGGAACGCCGCAGCCCGTGTAGGCGTTCATGCTGGCGAGGCGGTGAACGAGGCCGTTCTCCATCAAAAAATCGAGCGCACGATAGACGGTGATGGGGGCGGTGCGGCGGCCCTCGGCGTTGAGGCGTGCAAGGATGTCGTAGGCGCCAACCGGGGAGTGACTCTCCCAGACAAACGAAAGAACGTGTTTGCGAATCTTTGTGAGGCGCGCGCCCCGCGCGGCGCAAATTTCCTCTGCCTTTGAGAGTGCATCGGCGATGCAGTGGTTATGATCATGATCGAGGGAGAGGAAAGTTTTCGCCCGTCTTATCTTGCTCATTTCGCACCTCAGAATACGAGCCGTTGAGAGCCTTGAGATGTTATGTTATAACATACACTAAATTTTATCAACGTTTATATCTAATTGAAAATAAAGGGGTCTAAAGGTTTAAGAATGATTCGATTTTATGCCTTGTTTCTGATTTTTAGCTTTTTGGTATTTGGGCAGCCTGCGGCACATGGGGGCGATGCGCCCAGGGTCGCCGTCAGCATCAAACCGATCCACTCGCTGGTCGCAGGTGTGATGAAGGGGAGCGGTGAGCCCGCTCTTATCCTTCGCGGCGGGGCCTCGCCGCACACCTACTCGCTCAAACCCTCCGGTATGCGAGTGCTGCAACGTGCCCGTTTGGTTTTCTGGGTGGGTCCTGAGCTTGAGGCGTTTCTTCGAAAACCGCTCGCCAACCTTTCCGGGGGATCGAGAGCGATAGCCCTCTCCAGGGTCGAGGAGATAAGCGCCGGAGGACATGCGAGTGAGAGCCATCGCCGCCGCGGCGACCGCCATGGTGACCGCCATGGCCACAGTAATGCGGAGGCGGACATGCACATCTGGCTCGACCCGGTAAATGCTCGTCGCATGGTCAAAGTCATCGAGAAAGAGTTGAGCCGTGCAGATGAGGCGCGGGCAGCTCTCTATCATACGAATGCCTCTAAGTTAACGAGAAAGCTTAAAATTTTGGAGTCGAGCATTCGCATTTTGCTGGGGTCGGTAGTTGGTGTGCCCTACATCGTTTTTCACGATGCCTACCGGGTTTTCGAGTCGCGGTTCGGCCTTCGCCCGCTGGGTGCCCTGACCCTCTCCCCAGGACGCAGCCCCGGCGCAAAGCGGCTGGCCGCGATTCGCCGAAAGATCCACACCCTTGGGGCAAAGTGCGTTTTTGCCGAGCCCCAGTTCACCCCCCGGCTTGTGAGAACGGCGGTGGAAGGCTCTGGTGCTCGAGTAGGCGTGCTTGATCCCCTTGGGGTGGATTTGAAGGCAGGCGAGGAGATGTATTTTTCCTTGATGAGGGGGCTGGCTTCTTCTCTGGTGGAGTGCCTCACACCCAGGTAGTTGATACGGCACGGTGCCAAAAGGGGTGGAAATGAGAAAACCCGAGATTTTCTCTAAGGATATATGGAGATTGGTCGATAAGAATGAATGAAGAATTAAGAAGGAATGCATACGGGGAGTGCCACTCTCCCGGGTTTTAGAATGAAGCATTAATTTTGAATGTTTTAGGAGGTTTGTTGTGGATTACTTCACTGAAGAGCATCCGAGCATCACTTGGAAAGTGGAAGAAGCAATTGCAAGCCTTTCCGAACGGCTAGTTTGGAGTATCAGTGTTCGCACCCGAGAGGCATGGGAGATCGATTCCTTTCTCCGGATGCTCAAGGAATCTGGATCGTGCACGGTGGTTGTTGAAGACCCCGGCGGAGAGGTTGTTTACTTTCCCTGCCATATTTCCATGCAAGAGCTCGCCGTTATCGGCCACGCCGCTTGAGGGCGAACGCCGATTATTTTGTTTAAGCTTCAACCTGATATCGCACTAACCTGCTTTTCTCTCCAGGGTTAGTGTTGCACCTGCTTCTAGCACCTTTCCCATATCCTAGATAATGTATTTTCGATAAATTTCTTCGTCAGATTCCTGTGGTAGGCTACATGAAACTTTCCTAGGGGATGTCTTTTGCTTGAACTCGAAGACGTATCGAAAACCTATGGTGGGGTGAGCGCCGCCGGGCCCTTGTCGATTAAAATTGAGCCGGGTAAGACGAGCATCCTGATCGGTCAGAGTGGTTGCGGAAAAAGCACACTCCTCAGGCTCATGATGGGCCTCATCGAACCGGACACGGGCCATGTTCTCCTTGATGGCGAGCGCATCGGCCAAGAGAATAGTCTCATCCTTAGGCGGAAGATGGGCTATGTCATTCAGGACGGGGGCCTGTTCCCACATCTAACGGCCAGGGACAATGTGGTGCTCATGGCCCGTTATCTTGGCTGGCCCGAAAAAAATATAAAAGAGCGCCTCGACCAATTGACGGCGCTCACGCAATTTCCCCAAGAAGGCCTTAACAGGTACCCCGCGCAACTCTCAGGCGGCCAGCGTCAGCGCGTCGGCCTGATGCGTGCCCTCATGCTCAACCCCGAAGTCCTGCTTCTGGACGAGCCGCTTGGCTCTCTCGACCCGATGATTCGCCACGAGCTACAGGACGATCTGCGGCGCATTTTCGAGAGCCTCAAGAAAACCGTGGTTATGGTGACGCACGATATCGGCGAGGCCGGTTTTTTCGGCGACACCATTTACCTGATGGCAGAGGGAGCGATTCTTCAGCAGGGCACGCTTGAGGATTTGGTTCGCCGCCCGGCCGATGAATTTGTTACCCGTTTCATCAACGCACAGCGGAGCCCGCTTGAGGCGATCCGGGGGCAGGGCGTATGAAATCTCTGGGCGGCTTAGTCGTGCTAGTGCTCTTTCTCATTGCCGCGCCTGGTCCCGCTGTGGGACAGGAAGTGACCGTCGCCTCCAAGACTTTCACCGAATCCGTCGTCCTCGGCGAGTTGCTCTCCGCCCTTATCCGGGACTCCGGAGCGGCTTCGCGACACCGCCGGGAGCTTGGGGGAACGCGAATCCTCTGGAGCGCGCTCCTCTCCGGGGAAATCGATGTCTATCCCGAGTACACCGGCACCATCAGCCAGGAAATCCTGGCCGGCGAGAACCTGAAAACGGAGCCCGAAGTTCGGGCGGCGCTCAAAAAACGAGGGGTTTTGATGAGCCGCCCTCTCGGCTTTAACAACACCTATGCCATGGGCATGAAAAAAGAGACGGCGGGGCGTCTCGGCATTCGAACAATCTCGGATCTTCGCAAACACCCGGAACTCAAATTCGGCTTCTCGAACGAATTTATGGACAGGGGGGACGGATGGCCCAGCCTCAAGGCGCGCTACCGCCTGCCGCAGCTATCCGTCCGCGGGCTGGACCACAACCTCGCCTACCGGGCGCTCGAGGGCGGGGATATTCATCTGATCGATCTCTATGCAACCGATGCCGACATCAAGTATTACGATCTGTTCACGCTCGGGGACGATTTGAATTTCTTTCCCCGCTACGATGCGGTGATTCTCTACCGGGCGGACCTGAAAAAAAGAGCGCCCAAGGCCGTGCGCTCCTTCCTCAGACTGGGGGGCCGAATCGGCGAGGGCCCCATGATTCGCATGAACGCCCGGGCAAAGATCGACAAGGTGGCCGAGAGCCGAGTGGCTTCTGAATTTCTGGCGGACGCTTTTGGCGTTGTGTCGAAGTCACGCGTGATCTCCCCCTGGCGGCGGTTGATGCGAAACGCGCGGGATCACCTCTATCTGGTCGTCATCTCGCTTCTCGCCGCGATACTCGTCTCGATTCCACTGGGGATATGGGCCGCGCGGAGCCCATTGGCGGGCCAAGTCATCTTGGGTGTTGTTGGTATTATACAGACCATTCCATCTCTCGCCCTTTTGGTGTTCATGATTCCGCTTTTAGGAATCGGGGGGCCGCCGGCGATGATGGCGCTGTTTTTATACAGCCTGCTTCCCATCGTGAGGAACACCTACGCTGGCCTGCATGATATTCCTGTCGGGCTCCGGGAGTCGGCCGAGGCGCTCGGCCTGCCCGTGCGGGCGCGGCTGCGGTTGGTGGAGTTGCCCCTCGCTTCCCGGGCTATTTTGGCGGGGGTGAAAACCTCGGCGGTCATCAATGTGGGGACGGCAACGCTGGGCGCGCTGATTGGCGCAGGCGGGTTCGGCCAGCCCATTCTCACGGGCATACGCCTGGACGACGTGGGCCTCATTCTCGAGGGTGCGGTTCCAGCGGCGGGGCTCGCCCTGCTGGTTCAAGGGGGTTTTGATCTT
Source organism: Nitrospinaceae bacterium (assembly GCA_018669005.1). Classification (NCBI taxonomy): domain Bacteria; kingdom Pseudomonadati; phylum Nitrospinota; class Nitrospinia; order Nitrospinales; family Nitrospinaceae; species Nitrospinaceae bacterium. The sequence goes on along the minus strand of JABJAL010000079.1, from coordinate 90,162 downwards.
CTCGAGCGGTTTCTTGTCTCCGAGGGCCTGCGCCTCAAGCCGATGCCCTAAAGCGTTTAAATGGAAATTTTATTTGGATGAATGAGCGCTTTGCGACGCTGGGCGCTCTTGATGAAAATGAAATCTAGGGTTTGGGTTGTACTGACCCCTCAATATGATATCTTGAATTTCGTTGAAACTTTCTGTGACCGATTAAGCTTTTTTGATATTATCGGGTGGCCGTTGAATCCGCTATTTCTCCGATGTTTCGCTTGCCCGCGAGCAATTGCGGGTTTTTTTACAGGAGTTTGTTTTGGGTCCTGAATTTAAGATCAGGCTAATTGACTATGAGCCCACGGCGGATAATTTTTTAGAAGAAGCGCTCGAAGGACTCCAGAAGCCTCAGAAAACGTTGCCCTGCAAGTTTATTTATGACGAGCAGGGCTCCGAGATATTTTCGCGGATTTGTGAGCTCGATGAGTACTATCCGACGCGAACCGAAATCGCCATCATGCGCGAGCGTGCAAATGAGATGGCAGAGGTCATGGGGCCCGAATGCGCCATTGTCGAATACGGAATCGGCTCTGCTCTCAAGACCCATATGTTGCTTGAGGCCCTCGATGACCCGGTGGCTTGTGTGCCCGTGGAAATTTCAAGGGAATTTCTTTTGAATTCGACAGAAGGCCTGGCTCGGGAATTCCCTCACATTGAATTTGTGCCCATTTGCGCTAATTTTTTGGCGCCATTTAGCCTGCCCGTATTTAGCCGCCCGGCTCGGCGAGCCATTGCCTATTTTCCCGGCTCGACGATTGGCAACCTCACACCCGATGAGGCCGAAGATTTGCTCGGCAATATGGCGGCGACATGTGGTGGGGGAGGCGGGTTGCTTCTCGGCATCGATCTCATCAAGGAGGTGGAAACTATCGAGGCTGCCTACAATGATAGTCTCGGCGTGACGGAAGAGTTTAACAAAAACCTTCTTGTCCGCATGAATCGGGAACTTGGGGCTGATTTCAATGTCGAGAGTTTTGATTTCCGGGCTTTCTACAATTCTGAGGTTCGGCGCGTTGAGAGCTATCTGATTAGCCAAGCCCCGCAGAGCGTGCGCCTTGGTGGCAAAACAATTTCCTTTAAGAAAGGCGAAACCATTCACACCGAAAATTCGCATAAGTACGACATAAAAGATTTTTCGGAGTTTGCGGCTGGGCAGGGTTTTCAAACCGAGAAGGTCTGGACGGATGGTGAGAAAAAGTTTGCTGTGTTGTTCTTGAAAATTGCTTAAAAAAACCTCAGACAGCCAATTCTTTAACAAGCATCTTCCAGCAACGGGTCTCATTTGCGGGGGAGACGATGCGCTTAATCCGCCTCGTCCACGTCTTGAGCTCTTTGTAGAAACCGGGGTCGTTTTCAGCCCGCTCTAGCATCGATGCGAGACCTTTGGTGTCCTTTAACTCAAAGTAGCCCGGATAGTCTTCTCCTAGAAGTCCGATGGAGCCCGATATGCGCGAGGCGAGCGTGGGCACCGAGCAGGCAATGGCCTCGCAAAGGGCATTGGCCCCGCCCTCCATCTCGGAGCTCAGGACGTGAAGACGGCTTTTTGAGAGCAGCCGGAGCACCTTCCAGCGGGGTACCTCGCCAACCCAGCTATAGCGCGGATTTGATTTTGCCTCTTTGAGTGCTCGAACTTCCATGTCCTTGCTGAGCGCGCCACCGATTTGCATCACCTCAATTTTCGAGGACCGGGCAAGCAACCGGGAGGCCTCCGCCGCACGGAACGGGTCCTTGACCTCTCTCATGTGGCCAATGACGCATACATTGAAAGAATTTTTTCGAGGCTTGTAATTACCGGCAGGCGCTTCGATGGACTGAACGATAACCCGCGTTTTCGCCCGGTGGCGTTTGGGAAGCTCGCTGGTGCCCATCGCCTGAAGGACGATCAGCCGATCCGCCATTTCGAGGGATTGTTGGGCGCCAGTGTCGGTGAGGATATCCTTGTAAAGGTCGGTGCCCGTGAGTGCGACGATCAAGGGCAGATCTGGGTGCGCATCTTTGAAGCGCTTGGCGGAGGCAAAACTCCGTTTGGCGTGAAGGGCAACGAGAATATCGCAATCGCGGCCAGTGTATTCCTCATCGATGTGGACGGTGTGGCCCAGGTCCCTGAGGTGGCGCGACCACCGAACCGCAGTGACGCGGTTTCCCTTGCGGGAGCGAGGCGGGGCCGGTGTGATCAAAGATATTTTCATTTGTCCAGGTGGCGCCTTTTATCTGGCGCAGGTGCGGAATCCCGCCCAAACATCTTTGCGCTCGGGCGTGAAATAATTCCGGTACAAATTTCGCGTTAAACGGGAGCGGGTTGGCCAGGCACCACCTCTAAGAACGCGGCGCGAGTAGAACCAAGGCTCCGAATAATCCTTGTAGGGGTCCACGACGAATCCTGGGAAGGGGGCAAATACGCTACTCGTCCACTCCCATACGTTGCCCAGCATTTGGCGGCAGCCAAAGGCGCTGTCGCTCTTTGGAAAAGCGCCTACGTCAACGCAGCCCATGTGACGCCAGTCGAGATTGGCCAGCTCGGGCCGGGGTGGCTCATCCCCCCAGGGGTATTGCCTCTTGCGGTCGGTGAAGCCCGTGCCCGAATCGTTCGGCTCGCTTGAGGCGGCAAGCTCCCACTCCGCCTCGGTGGGAAGGCGGCGGCCCGCCCAGCGGCAATAGGCCTCAACTTCAAAGAAATTCACGTGAATTACAGGTCGATGCGGCTCTAGCGGCACCCACTGATCAAAGTTTCTCCGCTCCCAGCCATCGGCGCCGAGCCGCCAATGAACAGGGTGCTGTGAGTCCTCCTCGCCGCGCCACTCCCATCCCTCTTTACTCCAGAGGTTTTCTTTTTCGTATCCCCTGTCATCCACAAATTCGGCGAATTCGGCTTGGGTGACAGCGGCTTTTGCAATGGCAAAGGGTGCGATCTCGACCGGATGCGCCCATTTTTCGTTGTCGAAGGCAAAGGATTCATCCTTCGGTGCACCGAGCATGTAGGTGCCGCCTGGAATCTTCGCGTCGCCGGGAAGGGGGCCGCCTCCAATGTCCTCTTTAGTCCGCGTTTTGTCAGTGTACTCGATGAGCCCTTCGGGAACGGGATAGCCTAGTGTCTGGCGCGTGTAGGAGAACGCCTCGGTGTGCATGTCTTCGTGGTGCACACCGTAGCGAACATGGTAGGCCTCCTCTTCGGTTAGCGTTCCGCTCTCGACGCGCTTGAGAACGTTTTCCACCACCTTGTCCATGTAGGCGTATGTGTCCTTCCGGGGCGGGAGGGGAAGATCCCACCTCGTATGGTGATGGATTTCCATCGAGTCGTAGAGTTCATCCTCGTTTTTAAGAACGGGCTCTCGATTGTTGATGCCTCGGAGTAGCCACTTGCCCTGGAACCAGGCCATGTGGCCGATTTCCCATAGCAGGGGGTTTACGCAAATGAGTTTGGGGCCGATGAGCTGGTCGTCCGAAAGGTCGGCGACGAGTTCGAGTGTGCGGTCCCGGGCGTCTGTAACCCAATCCACGAGTTCTGCGGGAGATGGCATCCATTTTCCTCCGTAGTGTGCCTGCATCTAATCTTGAAACGAGTGTACTGATTCACGTCCCTCCCTGTCCAATCCCTATGAAAAAATATGAAATATGCGCAATTTATAGACCTGTGTGGGATTATCCGAGATGATAAAAATAGACTTGAAATCTAACGCGACGGAGGGTTAACGGATGAAGATTACCATCATCGATCATTTTGTTTTGACTGTGCGCTCGATTCCGGACACCTGCGCGTTTTACGAGCGAGTCCTGGGAATGAAGGCGGCGAAATTTGGCGGCAGAAGGTGGGCGCTATTATTTGGCCACCAGAAGATCAATCTCCATCAGGTGGGCAAGGAGTTTGAGCCAAATGCCAAATCGCCTGTCGCAGGTGCGGGAGATTTTTGCCTGATCAGCGGAGAGCCGCTAAGCGAGGTTGTGCGTCAACTCAATGAGGCCGGGATTCCAATCGAGATGGGGCCGGTTTCGAAATCAGGGGCCAAGGGCCCGATAATGTCGGTCTATATTCGCGATCCGGACGAAAACCTGGTGGAAATCTCTGAATACGAATGACGATTAGAGGCGGTCGATATCCCGCATGAGCATGAAACCCTCGGCGGCCTCGCAACCCGCCATGGCACCATAAAGCGTTGCACGCGCCCTCAATGCCTGCTCGGAGCGGGGAAAGGGGTGGGTCTTTAGCTCGCTCTCATAGAAACCCATGATCTCGATCTTGCGGTCTAGCTGCCCGGTGATGTCCACCAGCACGTTGGGAATGAACGGGTCGCCCGGGTGCGAGAAATCGGTCTCCGAGGGTGTGTCGTACATCAGCACCCGCCGTATCGATGGGAAGCGAAATGACTTTGTGCAAGACCAGCCAATTGCGGCAACAGCCAGGTGGTCGCTATGGGCGTCGCTCCTGAAGGGGAGCATTATCTCCGAGGGCTCGGCTTCGCGAATCGCCCCGGCGATTCCTTCGTAGAGGTCCGTTTCGGGAACTTGATGCAGCTCCGACACTGGCATGTTCATACGGCGCACGCTCTTGAAACCATACGCCCCGGCCACGGCATCGATCTCGCCTCCCCGTTTATCGCTTGATGCCTCGCCGCCTGAGTGCTGCCCGTTCGTTATAAGGAGCCAGTGGAGATCCCAGCCCTCCACTGCGCGGCGAAGAAGGGTGCCCCCGGGGCCGAGTGTTTCATCGTCCGGGTGCGGAGCAACAACGAGCAACGAGCCTGCCTTGGCGATGACGATTCTCCTTTCAACAATAGCGCACGGGCTGCCTGGAATTTTTCGACCTTAGCGGCGCGCCTCGACGACAACAACTTCCTTCGAGAGATTGAGGTTGTCCCAGCCACAGGCCACAATCTCGCCAGCCTCAGGCGTCCGGCCCGCTTTTTTACACGATTCGCGGTAAAGAAGCGTTGCCCTGTAGTATTCAAAGTAATGATCGAGCGTGGGGAATTCAATAAGCCGAGGTACGCGCTGGCTCGTGGCCTCGGTGAAAAGATCCTTCGCTGCCGGTAAAAACTCTTCCTCAATGCGGCAGGCGCGCCGCTTCGTCGGATCGTCGCTCTCGAAACCGAAGATGAGCTCGTTGAGTTGATACAGCTCCTCGGCGTTCTGCTCGGTAGGTCCGACAAGATAAGCGCTTGCACCCTCTTTAAGTAAATTTCGAATCGCTCCCATGGTCTCTCTTGCGTCATCGGCGTAGTAAATCGAGTAAGGCGCGATGGCGCAGTCAAAAGTCTCGGGCAGGAAGGCCGAGAGGTCATTGAAATCCATTTTCATCAACAGCTTTCGACAGGCAACATCCCGCGCTGCCGCACGAGAAATTAATTCATCGTTCTTGTCGACCCCCGTGATGAATCCATTGGCACCCAAAGCGCTTGCCCAGGTCTCGAACCAGTTGCCGTCACCGCAGCCAATCTCAAGAAGCGCCCCGCCTGCCGGGATACGCAGATTCTCGGTGAACCAGTTTTCAAGCTGAAAATTGGCGAACTCGGTGTGCGCCCTGATGCGGATGGCGAGGTGATCCTTTACCTCATCATAAGAAAGATCGCGTGTCTTGTTCATGGGGCGAAGTGGTTCCTTTTGTTATATGGGCGGGTGCTGAAAAGATAACCGAAACATAAGATGTGCGCCACACTATGGGTTAACTTCCTCCCGCTGGAAGCCCTCGCTCGGCCAGGAGAGTCAAAATTTGCTCGAAGCGCACGGCTGTCGTGTGGTCGCGCCGGGCGCGGGCCTGCCCCTTTTGAGCGATTTCAAGGCGCTTTGGCTCGTTTTCCAGATACTCGCGGATAAGGGTCTGGAGTTCTTCTTTTTTTTGATAAGTGAGAATCTCCTCTCCGCGCTCGAAGATGAGCCCCAAATCTCGCCGGTCGTTGACGATCATGAGTGCCCCAGCGCCCATGTACTGAACCACCTTGTCGTCCGGCCAGTAAAGGGCGCCGCCCCCGTGCTGGAGGTTGATAAGGATTTTGCTTGCCTTGAGGACCTTTAGTTTTTCCACCCGGTCGAGGGCCCGCTCCATATGAACGCGATTTTTGATCCACGGGTCAGTAGCCTTCACCCAGCGCGGGCCCCAGATTCTAAAATTCACGCCCTCATCGGTGAGCCCCGAGAAGATTCGCTCGCGAAAGGGATGAAAGCCCCCGATAAAGGCCACGTCCGCGCGAAAAGGCTCTAGTTCATCGTCCGTAAATTCGGTTTCAAATTCCGAGGGGTCATAGGCGTGGGGAAGGGCGACCACGTTATCGAAGCCATAGGTTTCAAATTCTTCCTCGAAATAGGTGTCCTTTGAGACAAACAGGTCATAGGCGCCAATAAGGTCAAAGGGCAGGGGCGGGGTGTAGGCGCCAAACGGGTTGTCCGGGAAAAAACAGACCGTCCTACACCGGCTCTCCTTGCGGATGCGCTCAAGGGTTTTGGCGGCAACGTAGCCCCCCCGGTGAACGAGGAGCATGTCGAAGCCCTCGCGGATGCATTTTTCCGCAAGCTGGTTGTTCATCCAGCGGACCCACTGCTTGCGAAAATTCGAGTAGAAAAAACTTTTTTTTCGGTAGTAAAAAATCTCGACATCGTGGCCGAGAGATTGAATGCCGAGATAAAAGCCGTAAGGCTCGTTTGAGGGCTGGAAGCTTTGATCGTTCGTGCAGAAAAGAACCTTCATTCTTGCCCCAGCTTGCCGGTTTCTTTTTCCAGATCCCCGAGGTCGTCGATGGAAACCCATTTTTCGGTGAACGTGAAGCCTGAGATGGTGTGGCCCTCTCCCATGGCCTTGTCAATGAAGTCGGGCATGTAGACCTCCTCGCCCGGCGGGATGAGGTCGATAACTTCAGGGCTCACGGTGTAGATGCCGCAATTTATTTGATGCGTGTGCGTCGGGCGCTCGACGATAGCGGTGATTTGATCGCCATCAGTTTCGACAACACCGAAGGGAACGATTTGATCGAATCGCCGGATGCCCACCGTAATCGCGGCCCCCTTGTCTTGGTGCCATTTGAGCATGTCGCTAAAGTTTATCTCTGTGATGATGTCGGCGTTCATGACCATGACGGGTTCTGATATGCCGAACTGATCGCGGGCGAGGCGAACGGGCCCGGCGGTGCCGAGGCGCATTTCCTCGCGTGAATAGTGGATGTTGACGCCAAAGCGCCCTCCGTCCTGAAAAAAAGTTTCGATAAGCTCGGCGCGGTATCCAACGGCGAGGTAAATATCCGTGACGCCGTGTGCGGCGAGATGCCCGATTAGGATTTCGAGAATCGGTTTTTCGCCCACAGGTACAAGAGGCTTGGGAATTGCGAAGGTGAGGGGGCGCAGGCGCGTGCCGAGGCCGCCGGCTAGGACAATGGCTTTCATTAGATGTGGTACCTCGATGGGTCCGAGACCGTGCCCGACTCGCGGAGCCATTCGATGGTTTGTCCAAGACCCTCATCGAGTGAAACCTCGGGCCGCCAGCCGATGATCTCTGCCGCTTTCTCGCCGCTGCCGCACAGGCGCATAACCTCGCTGGAGCCCGGGCGGATGCGCTGCTCGTCGGTTTCAAGCGTGATGTCTTTTCCGATGAGCGAGGCGATTTTTTGGGCGAGCTCGCCGATGGAAATTTCTTTGCCGGTGGCGATATTCACCGTTTCCCCAGGTGCGCGATCAGATTCGACGGCGAGAATAAAGCCGCGCGCCGTGTCCTTGACGAAATTAAAATCCCGCGTCGGGGTGGTTGCGCCGAGTTTCACATTGTTAGATGCCAGCATTTGAGAGATTAAAGTGGGGATGACGGCCCGCGCCGACTGCCTTGGCCCGTAGGTGTTGAACGGGCGCACGGTGACGACGGGCGTCTTATAGCTGTGGAAAAACGACTCGCCCAGCTTGTCGGCCGCAATCTTCGAGGCCGCATAGGGCGATTGCGCCTGAAGGGGGTGTTTTTCGTCGATGGGCACATATTGCGCCGTGCCGTAGACCTCGCTTGTTGAGGTGAGCACCACCCGGCGCGGATTCGTCCGCCGCGCGGCGTTGAGCACATTCAGCGTGCCCACCGTGTTGACCTGAAGGACTTCCTCGGGATGCTCAAAGGAGAAGGGAATCCCGATCAGGGCGGCGAGGTGGAAGACATACTCCTGGCCCTCCATCGCCGCGAGGACGCCGCCTGCCTCGGTGATGTCATTCGCCAAGATGCGAAACTTATCGGCGGCCCCGTCAAGAAAGCCCGCCGAGCCACGCGAGGTGTAGCGGACCAGCGCCGTCACCTCGGCCCCGCGCTCTGCAAGCGCCTCGGCCAAATGGCTCCCGATGAAGCCGCCCGCGCCCGTCACCAGAACTTTTCGGCCCTTCCAGTCCATTTGCTCTCCCCACAAGGCTTGGCATGTAATATTCGCGCCACCATCTATACCATGGCGGGGGATCGGAGGCGAGAAACGCCGTTGATTGGCCGCATGTCGCGCTCTCCGGGGCAAGTACCGGGGTGGCCACCAGGGCTTTCGCCGGGGCAATCGCCCCTTGAGCCGGGCATGGCCTCTTGCTATGGTCAACGGCAACCGCTCAAAGGAGGTAATATTGAAATGAAAAAATATGTGTTTCAGCTCATCGCCCTTATCGCAATCGCTCTCGTGCCTGCGCTCGCCCTCGCCAATGGCGCCCCGCCTCCGGCCCCGCAGCCCGGCCCGGTGGCCAATCTCGTCTGGTCGATCATCTATGGCCTGGTTGGCGTCATGCTTCTCATGATTGGCTACAAGATCTTCGAGTGGATCACCCCGTTTTCGGTGAACGACGCCCTTGCCAAAGATCAGAACCGCGCCGTGGGCATTGTCATTGGCGCGATCTTCATCGGCATCGCCATCATCGTCGCCGCCGCCCTCGGGTAGGCGAAAAAAGGCAGGATCATGCCCGATTCTCTCGCCGGAGAGAAATTAACCCCGGCGGCGGCTCTACGCATTCCGCTGGCGGACGAGCTTTTCTATTCATTGCAGGGCGAGGGCGCGACCCTTGGCCGCCCCTCGGTTTTCGTGCGCCTCATGGGGTGTACGGTTGGTTGTGCCTGGTGCGACACAAAATATAGCTGGGCGGGGCCCCCCGTGGTCGAGCTATCGGGCCATGAAATTTTGGATTATTGCGCTGCGCGCCCGGGTAGCCAGGTAATTGTCACCGGGGGGGAGCCTCTTGAAAATGAAATGTTCCCCGCGCTTATCGCGATGCTTAATAACGCTGGCCTTCGCATCGAGGTTGAAACCTCGGGCTACATCGAGCCGGGGGCGGCGGCTCTCGCCCTGGTCGATCAATGGAACGTGTCGCCCAAGCTGGCCTCTGCCGCCATCGCTGTGGACAAACAACCCCGCTCTTTAGATTGGCTCTCCCGCGCTACCGAGCCTTATCTGAAATTCGTTCTCCACAAAACAAACGAGATTGCCGAGGTCGATGCCCTCCTGGCTAAATACGATCTGGCCGATTTCCCCTCCCACCGAATCATCATCTCCCCGGGCGGCAAAAAATTAAGTCACATGGAACCCCGACTCCTTCCCCTCGCCGATGCGGCGCTGGAGCGCGGCTGGCGCTTCACGCCGAGGCTGCACGTCATTTTGTGGGGCGATAAACGGGGGGTGTGAGGGGATATTTTTTGAGGTGAACATTGATGAAACTTAATGAGCTCCCTTCTGAAAATCAAAATGAATTAAGGATATCGATTGTAAAAACAAGTGAGTTGATAGGCCGTAATGTTAGTGACTATGCGTTTATATGCATTAAAAGTCTGCTGATGCTGAATGGTGGTGGAGCTGTCGCGTTATTGAGTTTTAAAGGGGTCTATTTTTCAAAGTTTGGAAATTCAAATTGGGGAAATGATGTTCTTTCAATTTTTATGCTAGGGATCATTCTTTCCGTTTTGTTGCTTTTTGGGGAGTTTTTTCGTGCTTTCGGACTTCAGAAACGATGGGCGAAAATTTTTAAGGATTTTTTAGAAAATAAAATGGATATTGAGGATTATTTGGCACATGCAAATCGCAAAAGAAATTTTGGGCAGTATGTATCAATAGCGTTAGGCGTGTTGTCAGGATTATGTTTTTTGTTGGGGCTGATTTATGGCGGACTGTATTCGGTCTCACCAAATTTAACAGTTCCAGCAGTCACTTTTTTTGATTTTTCCCCTGGTGGAGTATAAATATTAAGAATTATTAACAATACAAAAACCCCCCGCCACGATTTCTCGCGACGGGGGTTATTTGTTTGTGCGGACTTCTAAAAGCTAGGCCGAGAGGCCCTCTTTTTCGGTGAGGGCGTCCCAGTTTTTCTCGGTACGTGATTTCAGCTCATCCATGAATTCGCGGGTGATGAAGGCGGGCATTTTAATGTTGTCGTTCACCCGCTCATAGACGCGGCCCGGAACATCATATTCCTCATCGGTGTAGCCTACTTTTTTCTCAAGGAGGCGGCCCCGCAGGTAGGAGCGGCGGATGGCCGTGTACATCTCGTCCTTGGTCATCGAGAGGCCGTACATGTCGTTGATGCTGCCAACGATGCTGTCGTCCGGGGCGCCGCCGAATTTGCAGGTGCCAACGAGGTCGTCGCGTGTGTAGTAGATGCCGTTCTGGATGGCATCCTCCCAGTATTTCATGTCGGTCTTCTGGCCATCGAGGATGAGGAGCAGGAAGGTGCGCAAGCTCATGTGGCCGCCCGCGAGCGCCCAGGGGTAGCCCGGGTTCGTTTCGGGAAGATAGGCCGGATATTCTAGGCCCTTGCCCTGCATGGCGAAGGAGAGATCGCCCATCTCTTGCGCCAGGCGCATCGAGCCCTGCGCGAGCTGGTTACATTTTCCCTCGGCGGCGAGCTTGATGAATTTCACCATCTTCTCGTAGTCGCCAAATGTCATGCCGTCGAGGATTTGGTTGTCGGGGTGGCGCTTGTTCCACTCCATGGCGTAGCTGACGGTGGCACCGAGGCTGATGGCGTCGTAGCAAAGAAGGTCGGCCAACTCGACGAGCTCAAGGGCCTGCTCGCGGTCATAGATGCCGCAGTTGGGGGCCATGAGGTCGAGGGGTTCGTAGTCGAACTTGGCGCGGAAGGTGCTGGTCTTGGCTTTTCTTCCAATGGCGGTCTCGCCCTCGGGCCTGTCGTATATATTCTTGTGGCAGGCGATGCCGCACTTAAAGCAAGGCTCGTCTTTGATGACGTAGCCCTCCTCGTATGCGCCCCGGAAGATTTGTGCGGCGTTATCGTTGCCGGGGGGCTCGAAATTGTTCTCGGGTAGGCAGCCCAGGGGGTGGAGGCCCGCGATGTTGCGCCAGGTGCCGCCCCCGCCCTCGGCCTTGTAGTCGTCGCGATAGTTCTTGGAGCCTGCGCCGCGCGAGATGATTTTGTTCGCCTCTTTGACGACCTCGGTGACGGCTGTTTTGTCGTCAGGGGCTTGTGAGACGATGGCGATGAGGTTCTTGCTCCCCATGACGCCGCCAAATCCGCCTCGGCCGCAAAAGCGCGGCTTATTGTCGCCGCTCTTGAGCTGGTTCTCGGAGCTGAGCGCGATGGCCGCCATGCGGTTGGTCTCATAATTCTCGCCCGAGGGTCCGATGACGGCAAAATGTGCGTCGTCATACTGTTTCTGGAGATCCATGATCTTATCGTGTGCTGTTTTTCCGAGAAGCGCTGATGCGTCCACCAGTTCCATCTCGGGCGGGCCGCCCACCGAGGCGCTTTTGATGACGAGGGTGACAGGTTTATCGCTTCGCCCGGTGAAGATTATTTCGTCCACCCCAGCGAAGGCTGTTTTTGAGCCGAATTTCCCTGAGCCTGCCGACCACATAGCCGAGGGCGCGCCCGCGCGGGTTCCCTTGAGTGGGCTGTAGCCGCCGAAGAAGGTGCGCAGGCCCGTCATGACGTTGGTGCCTGAAAAACAACCCAGCTCCATCACCAGCGGGGCCGAGGGGGCATATGGGTCGGGCACATCGTGCGCGGTGAGTATTTTGAAAAGCCGTCCGATGCCGCCGAGAAAATCCTCTAAGTCGGCGCAGGCTTTTTCTTCCACCGAAATTTTTCCAGCTCCAAGATCTATCGAAACACTACGGTACTTATAGTCGGTCGCGGCGTTGTTGCCGTTTTTGGCATCCGTCCACATGGGTAAAACCACCTCCAGTGAAATTTTGAGAAACTAAGCGAATCTCCTGCAGCAAACCAAAGGCGGCCCGCCGAGGTTCTTCCGTTGATAGGCCAGATGATTATTCCCGATCCGGGAGGGCCGGGCAAGGGGAGGGGGGGCAATGGCCCCCGAGGGCACATGGCCCCATTAAAGAGAAATCGGCTCCCGAAACTCCCCGAATTCGTCCTTTAAAATATCAGTGATCTCGCCCAGGGTGGCGTAGGCTTCCACTGCCTCAATGGTGGCGTCCATGAGGTTCTCATCTCCCCGTGCCGCCTCCTGGAGGCGGGCGAGGGCGGCCTCTACCCGGGCCCGGTCGCGGTCTTGTTTTACCTTGCCAAGCTGCTCAATCTGCTGCCCGGCAAGCTCGGGCGGCACCGAGAATATCTCCGGCGATGAATCGGCCTCGTCCCGGTATTTGTTCACTCCGACAACAGTTCGCTCGCCCGAGTCTATGGCTTTTTGCTGTTTGTAGGCGCTCTCGGCAATCCAGTTCTGAATTAGCCCGCGTTCGATGCACGAGACCACCCCGCCCTCGTCCTCGATTTTCTTGATGAGCGCCTCCATGCCGGCCTCCATCTCGGCGGTGAGATTTTCAAGGTAGTAGGAGCCGCCGAAAGGATCTGCCGTGTCGATGACGCCGGTTTCGCTGGCGATGATTTGTTGCGTGCGCAAGGCGAGAACGGCGCTTTCCTCGGTGGGCAAAGCAAGGGCTTCATCGTAGGCGCAGGTGAACATGGTCTGCACCCCGCCGAACACCGAGGAGAGGGCCTGGTAGGCGACGCGCACGATGTTGTTCTCGGGCTCGGCGGCGGTCAGTGTGCTTCCGCCGCAGACGACACCGAAGCGGAACTTCCAGCTCCGCTCGTCCTTGGCGCCAAAGCGCTCGCGCATGATTCGGCCCCAGAGGCGGCGCATGGCCCTGTATTTCGCAATTTCCTCGAAAAAATCCGAGTGCGTGTAGAAATAAAAACTAAACCGGGGCGCGAATTCGTCCACATCCATCCCGCGCCGGACGCACCGCTCGGCATAAACGATGGCGTCGGCGAGGGTGAGACCACCCTCCTCGATGGCGGTGGCCCCGGCATCTCGAAAGTGAGCGCCCGCCGCACTGATGGTGTTGAAGCGCGGGGTATGGGCTGCGCCATACTCGATGGTATCGACGATGAGCCGAAGAGAGGGCTCGGGGGGGAATATCCAGGTTCCCCGCGAGACATACTCTTTCAGTATGTCGTTCTGGATGGTGCCGGTGATCTGCTCGGGAGGGGTCCCCTGTTTTTTCGCTACGGCGATGTACATGGCGTAAAGAATCACCGCCGTCGAGTTGATGGTGAACGAGGTGCTGATCTCTCCAAGAGGGATATCCTTAAAAAGCGCTTCCATGTCGGCGAGGGTGTCGATGGCGACGCCCACTTTGCCCACCTCTCCTTTGGCGCGGGGGTTGTCGCTGTCGAGGCCGAGTTGTGTAGGCAGGTCGAGGGCAACCGAGAGACCGGTGTTGCCCTCATCAAGCAAAAAGCGGTAGCGCTGGTTGGTTTCCTCGGCGGTGCCAAAGCCCGAGTACTGGCGTGTGGTCCATAAGCGCTTGCGATACATTTCAGAATGGATGCCGCGCGTAAAGGGGTACTCGCCAGGAACTTCTTCTTTTACTCCCTCGGGCACGTCCCCGGGGCCGTAGAGGGCCTTGATGGGTAGTCCCGCGTGGGTCTCGTAGCGCTTTCGTTTGTCCTGCTCGGCTGGCATGCCTGCTCCCTAGCGGCCCCGGAATTTTGGTGCGCGTTTTTCGAAAAATGCTTTTACTGCCTCGTCATGATCCGCTGAGTCCCAGAGGCCAGCGAAAAGGCTTGCCTCGATGTTCGCGGCCTCGGCCAGTGGTTTTTCGGCAGCCTCGATCATGAGTTTTTTTATCGCGCGCACCGAAAGCGGCGCAGCGCGGGCAACCTCGCGGGCTAGACGCATCCCCTCGGCGAGTCCTGCGCCTTCTGGAACAACGGTGTTCGTGAGGCCTATTTCGAGCGCCTCTCCCGCAGGAATATCGCGGCAGGTCGTCAGAAGTTCCATGGCATGGGCATGCCCGCATAGCCGGAGGAGTCGCGCGCCCCCGCCCCAGGCTGGCATCAATCCGATTCGCGCATGCCGAAAGCTCAGGTAGGCACTCTCCTCCATCACCCGAATATCGCACGATAGCGCAATCTCGGTGCCGCCGCCCAAGGCGTAGCCGTTTAGAGCGCAGATGACAGGAACCGGGAGATTTGCGAGATCAGCGAGGATCTCCTGCATCCGGCGGCTCATCGCCTCGCCTGCCTCGGCGGTCTCGAAGCTTTGGAGCCATTTGAGGTCGCCGCCCGCGCAGAAGGCATCGCCTCGGGTACCCGTGAGGACCACGGCGCGCAGAGATTCGTCCGACGCGAGTCGGGCCGTTTCCTCGGCAAGAAGGCGCATAATTTCATCGTCTATGGCGTTGCGAATCTCGGGACGGTTGAGGGTGAGGATGCAGATCCCCTCGTCGTCGTCGCGAAGCAGGTGGGGCATCAGCTCTCCGGTGGACGCGGGGCCGCTCAGGCGGATAATCCTAAGTGCCTACCAGTATTTCTCGTAGTGGACGTTGCCCTTGGTTTTGCCGTAATCCATCTTGAAGCCGCGCTCTTCCATCATCTGGATAACGCCGGTCTTTCCCTCGGGCCAAATTCTTTCATCGTCGCGAATCTTGGGCACTCCCAGCATCGCCGGGTTACCGCATAGGAAAATATGGGTGTCATCAGGAGACATCTTGCGGCCAATTTTTTCCTCGAACTGTCCCGATTCGATGTAGTCCTGGGCGTAGACCTTGTTGTGCTGGGTGTCCGACTCACGAGTTGTCAGCGCGTGGTAGGTGAGGTTCGGATATTTTTTTTCAAGCTCGCGGTAGCGCGGCTCGTAGGCCAGATCTTTTTTGTAGCGCACGACGTTGATCGAGGCGATTTGGCCCTTGTAGCCGGTCGAGAGCAACTCCCAGATCATCCGATTGTGGGGGCCCTCACCCGTTCCCGTTCCCGCAAAGACGACGAGTCCCTTGTCGTTGTTGCGGATGGGTGCCATGGAATCAAGGGTGTACTCGCCCGTGAATTTCTGACCGATGTTGAGCCGCTCGCCCTCGTTCTTGAGAAACAGCCTCGGGGTCAGGCCGGGGGAGGGATGTCCCTCTGTTCCGATGACCAGGACAATGTAGAATTCGATGAAATCGATTTTCCCCGAATCCCAGAGCTCTCCTCCCCCGTTTACGACGGGGTGCGAGATCGAGTAGGCCCGCCGGACGAGACGGCGCATTTTCTTATCGTCCAAGCTCGTTTCCTCGACAGCGTCTTCGTGGCGGGGTTCCCAGTAGCCGAGGCCCAGCGTGGTGTACTGGCCCGATTTATAATCCGGTATCGGAAAATCCGGCTTCACCCGGAACAGCGCGAGCGACTCGTGGGTGCGCTCCACACTGACGAGGGTGCAGTTATAATGTTTCTCGGTTAACTCCTTGATGGTGCCTTCGTCGAGCATTCAACTCTCCAATAGTTCGAAGTATTAATTACCTATAAGGTCAAATATGGCGCATCCTTCCCCTTCTTGTTCATATAATACTACAAAATCAGCTGGTTACAGAAGAGCCTCGGGGTAATTTGATCAAATAAGACGTCGGGGAAGGTTTGGGTGAGGCGGTATCACGCTCAGAGGCCCGACCTGGCGACGGGTTTTCTCTTGCCAGAGACGATTTTTTTCTTTTTTTCAATCAGTTTTTTCTTGAGAAACGAAATCGTCAGGCGGATAGAGTCATCACGCTCGGCCTTGGTGCCTCGGCGTCTGAGGGCAAAGTTATGGCCCACCCCCTCGTAGAGTTTCATCCGCGCACCCGAACCACCTCGCCTCTCCAAGGCCCTTTGCATGAGAATCGATTGTTTTACCGATATCGTTGTGTCCTCGACCCCGTGAAACAATAGGGCGCTTGCCTTTACGCGGCCCGCCTGCGTGTAGGGGCTGTTTTTTTCAAGGTAGGCTTTCCACTTGAGAGCATTCTCGCCCGCCAGTGCCAGTAGTATCGGGTTCACCCGCTGGCGAATGAAGGAGACGTAATCGTAGGGTCCGTAGTAGCCAACCACGGCGCCGATATCGGGCTGAGTTGCGGCTGTGCGGAAGGCCTTGTCGGCTCCGAGTGAGAAACCGATGAGCCCCACTTTTCTCCCGCTGCAAACCGGATAGCGGGAAAAGGCGGCCACCGCCGCGGAGATGTCGCCGTTTTGATATTCGAACTGCGCCCGTCGTTCATCAAAGGGGACGTAGAGTCCCTCAAGATCGACCTGATGACCTGAGTAATAGTTCACAATGACGGAGGCTATCCCTTGGCCGGCCAGCGCGCGGGCGTAGCGGATATAGGCCCGCCACCATCCTCCCTTGCCATGGAGAATTACCGCGCAAGGATATTTGCCCTCTGGCGAGGGGCGGGTGTAGTAGCCCTCTATACGAATGTCTGGTTTGCTGCCGGGGAGTTCGACGGACATCTCCCGGTAGGCAAAGGTAGGCGCATTCGGTGCCATGAGCCCGATCGTTCTTGCGCGGCTACAGCTTGTCGCGACAAGTACCAGCAGCAAAAGAAGCGGCATCCGCTTTAAGCGCCTCAGTCGGGAGCGCCTCTTCGGGCGCGAGGGCTCACCATCTTTGTCTTGATGGAGAAGGGAAGGCATCTGGTTGTCTCCTTGAACCTGTCGGCCTGCGCCCACCGATGGTGGGGGACCCCCACTGGTGGGCTCCCCCACTGGGGGGCTCTTTCGTAATGCGGCCACCTGGGAGCATAATGAGACCCATCAAAAGCCGCAACAATATTTTACCCGAAAATTCAATCTTGGGGAGGCATTATGTCTACTGTCATCGAGCACCTTCGCGCCGGGCGTGAGGAATCCCTCGCCCAGCTCATCGAATACCTGAAAATCCCTTGCATTTCAACGACGGGCACCCACGTTCGGGAGGGGGGAGAGCACCTGGCTGGCCTGATGGAGAGGGCCGGTCTCGAAACACGCATCATGGAAACCGCAGGGCACCCGGCTGTTTATGGTGAGGCCAAAGGCCCAGCCGGGGCGCCCACGCTTCTCGTCTACGGGCACTACGATGTGCAGCCCGCCGAGATGGGAGAGGGCTGGACCACGCACCCTTTTGAGCCCGATATCAGAGATGGCCGGATCTTCGCGCGCGGCTCGGGCGACAATAAGGGCCAGCATTTTGCCCAGGTGAAGGCCGTCGAGGCCTACCGGGCGACCAACACCGCGCTTCCAATTAACCTAAAATTTCTTGTCGAGGGCGAGGAGGAGATGGGCTCGACGAACCTGGGCGCGTTTATTGCCGAGAACAAGGACTTGCTCCGCGCCGATATTGCCTGCTCGTCTGACGGCTCGCTCCACCCATCGGGCAGGCCCACGATTTCACTCGGCTGTCGGGGGCTTTTGTATATCGAACTTATATCGCACGGCTCGGGCAAGGATCTTCATTCGGGCACCTACGGTGGTGCGATGGCGAGCCCCTTCTGGCGGCTTATTGATGCTGTGCGCTCTCTCAAGGATGAAAACGGACGGGTGCGCGTGCCGGGTTTCTATGAGGCGGTGCGCGAGGTGGGGGCGGCTGATTTAAAAGCGATGAGCGAGATACCCGATCCGGCCTCCGAGCTTACTGCGGCCCTGGGCGAGGCGGGCATGCGCCGGATAGCCGAGCCTGGTGCGTTTTATGAAAAGACCCTGATTCAGCCGAATCTCAACATCTGCGGCTTTCAGGGTGGCTACTCGCAGGATGGCGTCAAGACTGTCCTGCCGGGTGAGGCGCGCGCCAAAATGGATTTCCGGCTCGTCGTCGATCAAGATCCGGATAAACTTTTTGATGCCGTTTGCTCGTTTTTAAAGGCCGAGGGTTTCGATGATATCGAAGTTGAGCGAAAGGCCGCGTTTTTCCCATCGAAGACCCCTGTGGATCATCCCCTCATCGAGAAAATCCTTGCCGCCATCGCAGCACGGGCGGAGGCCCCGATTGTGTTTCCCAACTTCGGCGGCAGTGTCCCGGACATACTTTTCACGCGCGATTTGGGGATTCCCTCGCTCTGGTTCCCCTTCGCCAATGCCGACTCGAATGCTCACGGCCTCGACGAGAATCTTGAGATTGATCTTCTCCACCGGGGAAGCGAGCTTGCCGCCGCCGTTATTGAGGGGCTGGTTTAACAAGAGGAAATGATTTCCCTATGACAACGACACTCATCAAGGCCGGGCATCTTCTCACGCTCGACGATGCGCTTGGCGATATCGCAGGCGGGCAAATTCTCATTGAGAACGGCGCGATTAAAGAGGTGGGCCGAAATCTCGACACTCCGCCTGATTCTGAAATCATCGAGGCCGCCGATATGATCGTCATGCCCGGCCTCGTGAACGCCCACATGCACACCTGGCAGACGGGCATTCGCGGTGTCGCAGGCGATTGGTCTCTTGGCGACTACATGGGCCACATGCACGCCAACCTCGCCACGCAGTTTGCCCCCGAGGATCTCTATCTCGCTAATCTTCTGGGCGCGCTCAATCAAATCAACTGCGGGGCAACCTCGCTTTTTGACTGGTGTCACAACAACCCGACGCCCGAGCACACCGACCGGGCTATCGACGGTCTTGAGGAGGCGGGTATCCGGGCCCTTTTTGCCCACGGAACGCCCAAGCCCGATGTCGAAAAAGACGGTATGCCACACAGTGAAATGCCTCATCCCGAGGCGGAGATAAAGCGCCTCGCCACCGGTCGTCTTTCTAATCGCGGTGCACTGGTTACCCTCGGCATGGCGATTCGAGGTCCCGACATCTCGACCTGGGAGGTGGCCGAGCACGATGTTCGCCTAGCGGGTGAATACGAATTGGTTGCCAGCGCCCACATGGGCGGTCGCCCCGGCGGCGGAATGACCAAGGGCGGCATCGGCAAGTTAAACGACGCGAATCTTCTCGGCCCCGCCTATAACGTCGTTCACGGCTGCCAGCTAACGGACGATGAGTTTCAGATGATCGGCGATGCCGGGGCCACCGTATCCTCGTGTCCCGAGGTCGAGATGCAGATGGGCCATGGTCATCCTGTCTGTGGGCGAATCCTCGCTGCGGG
Source organism: Nitrospinaceae bacterium (assembly GCA_018669005.1). Classification (NCBI taxonomy): domain Bacteria; kingdom Pseudomonadati; phylum Nitrospinota; class Nitrospinia; order Nitrospinales; family Nitrospinaceae; species Nitrospinaceae bacterium. The sequence goes on along the minus strand of JABJAL010000079.1, from coordinate 70,877 downwards.
CGGCGCCCCCTCGCTTGGTGTGGATATCGAGTCGAACATTAGCGGCGATATGTTCACCGTTATGCGGATGGCCCTCCAGCATCAGCGAGCGGCAGACAACCAGAAAATCATTGACACTGGTGCATCGCCCGGCAAGGTCTCCATCGCTGCAAGACAAGCGCTCAAATGGGCAACGATAGAGGGCGCCCGCGCGATGGGCCTTGATAGCAGCACAGGCACACTCACCCCAGAAAAGCAGGCCGACCTCATTATGATTAGAACCACTGACCTCAATCTCTATCCGGTGAATAACGCCGCCGAGGCAGCGATATTTCAAGCAGGTATTGGCAACGTCGATACCGTCATGATTGGCGGTGCCGTCTTAAAGCGGGGCGGCAAGCTCGTCTATCCAAAGTTAAATGAAAAAAAAGAAGCGCTCGCCGAGAGCGGGCGAAGGATTTTGAAAGACGCCGGGTTAGCATAGTTGTTTTTAAAAATAATTTTTTGCTTAAATTACTAATAATGCTACCCTTGCTGTTTAGGTTTTTTGCCGCCCGCCTAAGATTCTCCCGGGAGCGGTCTCGTTTGAGATCAGGCAGGCCCTGCCCGTTATATTTTCGAGGTATCCATGACCGAGCACACGAACCGGCTCTCTGGTGAGACGAGCCCGTATCTACTGCAGCACCAACATAACCCGGTGAACTGGAATCCCTGGGGCGAGGAGGCGCTTGCCCGCTCGCGCGAGGAAGACAAACCGATTTTCTTGTCGATCGGCTACTCGGCCTGCCATTGGTGTCATGTGATGGAGCGTGAGAGTTTCGAAAACGATGAAGTAGCTGCCGTGCTAAACGAGCATTTTGTTTCGATCAAGGTGGACCGCGAGGAGCGGCCCGACATCGATTCGATCTATATGGAGGCGGTGCAGATGCTTACAGGCCAGGGCGGCTGGCCGATGAGCATGTTCCTTCTGCCTGACTTGCGCCCCTTTTTCGGAGGAACTTATTTTCCGCCCGAGGATATGCAAGGAAGGCCGGGTTTTCGGGGTCTCCTCCTTCGAATCGCCGCCATTTATAAAGAGCAGCGGGGAGATATTGAAGAGAACGCGGGCAAGCTCACTGGCGAGCTCTCCCGAATGAACGAGGTGGCCCCGGCGGCGGGCGATGTTTCTCTCGATCTCGTTTCAAAGGCGGCAGAGGAATTAAAAGGCCGCTTTGATGCCAATTGGGGCGGGTTCTCGCAGGCACCCAAGTTTCCACCCTCAATGGCGCTGATGTTGTTGTTAAGACAGTGGCGGCGGAGCGGGGACAAGGATTGTCTCGGCATGGTCGAGTTTACTCTTCAGCGAATGGCGCTGGGCGGGATGTACGATCAACTCGGTGGCGGATTCCACCGCTATAGTGTGGACCCCTTCTGGTTGGTTCCCCATTTCGAAAAAATGCTCTACGACAACGCGCTGCTCTCGCGAGTCTATATGGAGGCCTATCAGGCCACGGGCAACGCTCTTTATCGCTCGGTGGCGACGGACACGCTCGATTATGTGCTTCGCGAAATGACATCGCCCGAGGGCGGGTTCTACTCGGCCCAGGACGCTGATAGCGAAGGGGTGGAGGGTAAGTTTTTTGTGTGGCGCCCAGCTGAAGTCGAAGAGCTGCTCGGGCCCGAGGACGCCGGGGTGTTCTGCCGGTTCTACGATGTTACCGAGGGAGGAAATTTTGAGGGGGATAATATCCTTCATATTCCCAAGGCGCCGCACCAGTTTGCCGAGGAGGAGGGTGCCACGCAGCAATCGCTTTTGGAGGTCCTTGAGCGGAGCCGCGCGAAACTTTTCAAAGAGCGCGAGAAGCGCGTAAAGCCGGGGCTCGACGATAAAATCCTCACAAGCTGGAATGGTTTGATGATTGGCTCGATGGCGCTCGCCGGGCGCGCGGAGGGTGGCGCTGCCTACCTGGAGGCGGCTCGGAGGGCGGCTGATTTTGTTTTGACGAAGATGCGCGGCGAGAGGGGCCTGCTCAGAACGCACCGGGTGGGTCAGAGCCGACTCAACGCCTATCTCGACGACTACGCGTTTATGATGATGGGGCTGGTGGATCTTTACGAGTCCTCCTTTGAGATGAGATGGCTCGATGAGGCGGCCGCCCTCGCAAGGGAGGCGATAGCTCGCTTCTGGGACGAGAGGGAAGGGGCTTTTTTCTTCACGGCAAAAGACCACGAGGAACTCATCGTTCGCAAGAAAACGGCTCAGGATGGCGCGATTCCATCGGGAAATTCGGTGGCGGCGCTCGCGCTTCTTCGCCTCGGCAAACTGACGGGCGAGGCCACATTCACCGAAACGGGTCAGGCCATCATCAAGGTGTATGGAGAGTTTCTCGATCGGGTGCCGGGTGCGTTTCATATGATGCTCGTTGCGCTCGACTTTGATCGCGGCGCACCCGTGGAGGTCGCTATTGCGGGAGATCCTGCCTCGGCGGATACGCGGGCGGCGCTCGATGTCGTGAACTCCCTATTCGTTCCAAACAAGGTGATTGCTTTGAAGGGCTCTCCAGGGGACGGCGAAATTGAGGAGAAGATACCGCTTCTTGAGGGGAAGGAAACACTTGAGGGTGCGACTGTGGTGTATTTGTGCCGGAATTATACTTGTGATGCGCCGCTGACAGATCTGGCAGCGGTAAGAGAGCGATTGGGCGAAATGTAGTGGCCGTGATGCGGGTTAGCTTGATGGCGACTATCCCACGCGGACGAGGTAGGCGTCGTAGCCTCGACCTCGAAGCTGCCCGGTAAGATCGGCGGCTCGCCTTCGATCTGTGAAGCCTTCTAGTTGGACGCGGTAGCGGTTCCTGTCGCCATGCCAGCCGGGGATAACGCGTGTCTTCCGAGCGCGTTTTGACACAGCTCCCGTGAATTTTTCCGCCTCGCCCCGGGTTCGAAAGTTTCCCACGAGAATCAGCCAACGCGCGCGCTTTTTGGGTGGCATCCGGAGCGGGATGAGCCGTACGCGTGCCACTCCTTTTGAGCGCATGCCGAGGCGATCGGCCGCGCCTTGTGAAAGATCTATCACACGCCCTTTAACGAATGGCCCCCGGTCGTTAATTCGCACGTTTACATGGCGACCCGTATCGGTTCGCTCGACGCGGACGCGGGCGCCAAACGGAAGGGTGCGATGGGCGGCGGTGAGGTCGTACATGTCGTAGGTTTCCCCGTTTGCCGTTTTTCGACCGTGGTAGGGCTGGCCGTACCACGAGGCGAGCCCGCTTAAATCGCTTGAAGGAACGGGGGCCGAAACTGCCCGTGGCCTATCTGGGGCCGAGGCGCAGCCGGCGAGGGTGGCAAGTAGAATCACCGCCAGATAAGCGGCGGCTCGCCGACGGGTCGAGGGTACGCATTTTTCCTTGCGAATGAACATCGGAGGTCGCCTGTGCCGGGCGGGCGAGGGCGGTCTGATTCTGAGCGGTCTATTCTAGGTACGGCACTGCCAGTCGTATGAAGCGGGCAAGCAGTTTTTCGTCGAAGTGGCCGGGGCTGTCTTGCATGATCGTGAAGGCTGTCATCTTGGACATCGCCTCTTTATAGGAGCGCCTTGTTGTTAGGGCGTCATAGACGTCGGCGATGCCGCAAATTCGACCGAATCGACCGATATCGGTATCTTTGATGCCTTTGGGATAGCCCGAGCCATCCACTTTTTCGTGATGCTGAAGGACGATGTGAGTTACTTCCTCGGAGAGCCCACCAGAGGTTTTCGTCAACATGTCGTAGCCGGTGCCGGGGTGTTTCTTGATCTCAATCCACTCGTCCTCGTCGAGCTTGCCTTTTTTGTTGAGGATCGCCGGGGATATATCTTTTTTCCCGATGTCGTGGAGGAGGAAGCCGACGCCCAGTTCTTTGAGAAACTTTTCGTTCTCGTTGCCGATGATGGCCCGTGTCAGCAGGGAGGCGTAGATGTAGACATGGACTGAGTGGGTGTAAGTGTAATAGTCGTGGACGGTGAGTTGAAAAAAACTTTCCATGGCGCCGGGCTCATCCATGAGCTTGTTGATGGACTCGACTGTGACGTTGGCGGCCTCGTAGCCTTCCTCGTTGAAGTCCTCGAAAATTTGCTGGGTCTGGCGGGCGGCGGAACCGTAGGCGACGGCTGCCTTACCCTCGGTGGGCAGGGGCGAGTCGAGGATAGCCGAGAGGTTGGACTCCACAAGGCCCTGCCAGTTTACGTTGGATTCTTTGTCGTAGTAGAGCCGATCAGTGACCTTCGAGATTTCCTGGTAGGCGTCAGAGGAGAGCCCTTGCGTCTTGCGGAACATGAGGGAAAGCTCTTTGCCCTTGTTGACGTAGAGATCGACAGGTGCATCGGTCCCCCAGGGAATGTTGCCGAGCACCACAGGGCGGAGGCGCACACGAGCCTTGCCTTTGCCTTCTCCGCCTTGTCCTATTTTCAGGCGGTCTCTACTTCCTGGCTTGCCATTATCCGGCATGCTTATTTGGTCCTTAAAAATTTTCTCTATATGCCGAGAACAATAACTGCGGCGCTGCTAATCCCTATTTCCAGCCACGCCGCAAAATAGCCACTTCACCCAAAATAACATCATCCGAGCGCATTGGAAACCACAAGAATCAAGGTTTTGATGTTGACTCCTTGGCATTGGGGTAAAATGAATAAAAGATAGTTATTGTCGCTATATTCCAAGGGGTCTTTTGTCGCTCTCTTTAAATCCGCTAATAAATCGACTCTTGTACAGACAGATTATTCGCGGCCATTAAATATTCGATATCCAAGGATGCCGCAACACGCTCTAATTCACTCAAAGAGCGGCATTTTTTACCCTTTTCATAGATGTATCGGGCGCTGTATTCTTTGTGCCAAGGTATTTATAACGGTAGGCACATTTGTACTTGTCCGTGGGTCTATTAATTGGCTCGCGTTGTAAGTTGCATACATCATTCAATATTTTTCGTCACTGGGAGGTGAACTGATGGCCCGGATATCACTAATACAACCCGGCGAGGCCGAGGCGAGTGCCAAGCGCATCATGGAGAACATGCAAAAGCAGTTTGGTGTCGTCATCGACCCGGTAAAGGCGTTGGCTCACAAACCCGATTTTCTGCGCTCACTGCTCTCGCTCACCACCGTCGCCGACGGCCCTGGAGAGATTGACGCAGGGTTCAAGGAGGTGCTCAACATCCGCGCCTCGGCGCTAAACGGGTGTGAGTTCTGCACCACGATGCACTCGAACATGGCGAAGATGCACAAGGTTGCTGCCGAGAAGATAGCGGGCGCAGTGGATGGCTCGGCGAGCGATGCGTTTGATGAAAAAGAAAAGGCCGCGCTGGCGTTGTGCGAGGCCTCAACCTCTGGCGTCAAAGTGTCCGATGCGGTTTTCGATGCGGCTCGGGCGCATTATTCCGAGGCCCAGGTTGTCGAGCTCCTTGGCGTCATCGCGGTTATAAATATGTGGAACCGGCTCATGGTCGGGATGGGTTTTTAACCCACAGGGTTTTAACCCACAGGGTTTTTAGTCTCAAAACATCGCCCGCGGAGCTCTCTTCAGGCTCCCCGGCCAGCTGTCGTTATTAGCCCCCCTCAGGCTATTTATCCCCGAGCTCGGGGATCGCTTTTTCCCCGACGAAGCGCACAATCTGGCGCCGCGCCTCAAGCGTGTAGGACATTGCGAAAATAAACGTCCTCGCCCCCAGCTTTTCAATCTCTCTGAAGCGCTCAAGACACTCATCCGGGCTGCCCACCACCGCGAAGCGGTCAATCATGTAGTCGGTGATGCCCGCAGCGTTCGGGCTCCCCGCCCCGATGTTGAACTCATCGTAGTTCGCCCTAAATCGCTCGACGCCCTCTCTGTGCTCCTCGGGCACGGCATTCAGTGCGAGGCGAAAATTGTGGTTCGCCCGGGTGCAGAGTCTGGGGCGCACGGTTTCTCTGGCCGCTGCGCCATCCTCCTCAATGTGTACAATCGCGTTCAGCCACAGCTCGACGTCTTCCGGCTTGCGCCCCGCGCGCTCGGCGCCAATAGCAATGTGCCCCCGCGCCCATTCAACCACCTCGGGGGTTATGCCAGAGCCCAGTATCACCCCATCGGCCAGCTCTCCTGCAAGCTCCAAGGTCTTTGGCCCATCGGCCGCCAAAAAAATAGGGAGCCCCGGTTTTCGCCAGTTCGAGGTAATCGTCACGCCCCCGTGCTCTACCGGCTCGCCGTTGAGCAGTGCCCGTGCCGCAACCAATCCCTCTCTCATCGCTTTTAAGTTCGAGTGCTTGAGCCCCACCGAATAGAGCGGCGTGTCGCCTGCGCCAAAGCCAATCATCACCCGGCCCGGCGCCACATCGTCCACCGAGGCCATCGCATTCACGCTCGTCATAATGTGGCGCGTCACAAAATTTGTTACCGAGGTGCCAAGCTGCGCCGTTTTCGTTTCCCGCGCCATCAGGGCGAGCATCACATAAATATCCCGGCTATGGAGGCGCGAGGTCGACACCGCGTCCGCCACCGTAATCGGGTCGATGCCCAGCTCCTCGGCCTCTTTCACAAAATCTAAAAATTCATCTATCGGGGGAAAATCCTTGAACGAGCTGATCTGAATGCCAAAGCGCATGACGATGCTCCTGATGGAAAGAAGATGAAAGCCGCGTTTAATAGAGTAGATTCTAGCAGAGGGCGGGGGCGTTGTCTGGCGGTTGCCACCGGCGGCTGTGAGATAAAGAGCGTAGTGAGATGGGGGGGCCTCCCTTTGGGACAATATTTTCAGCTATACTCCCAATTTCCCTTGTTAAAGTTTTTAGGAGGATTTCGATGGCAGAGGACCGCGGCATCTGGGCTAGCTGGTACGACCTTCCCATTGATGGCGAGGCGGAATATCTCGCCTGGCTTCATGAGGAGCACATCCCCTCGGCGCTTGCGCGCCCGGGCTTCAAGTGGGCGGCGCACTACCGCCTGGAGCATAGGGCTTCCCCGAGCCCAACCCATAAGATCAAGGCCTTCATCGAAGATCCGGGCCTTGGCCGAGGGGGGGAGTTCATCCTCATATTCGGGGCGGGCAGCGCCCACGACTTTCTCGACCCGGCACCGGACGACCTGCTTAAAAGCTACGACCCCCGCTCGCAGGAAATGCTCGCCCGCCGCACGGGGGAGCGCACCGCGTATTTCACCGAGGTGGGCCGCGTTGACGGCCCCGAAATAGCCAAGCGCGGCCCCGGTCTTACCCCGGGCCCCATGATCCAACTCGGCGCCTACCGCGCCAAGGACCCGGTCTGGGATCTCGATTTCGCCCTCTGGTACCTTCACGACCGCCTCGCGAACCTGCGGGAAATGAAAGGGTGCATCGGCGCACGCAAGCTCGTCTCCCTCGGGGGCTGGGCCCGCCATGGCATCCTCTACGAGTTCGACTCCCTGGCGGGGCGGGAGCACTTCTACGAGGAGCTGGAGTCGCAGGGGATGGACGACACTACCTCCATCGGAAAGGTCGTCCGCGCCGTGGAGCACGGGCCGGGCTCTCCCACCAAGGCGAAGCGCATCTGGCCGGAGGCGTAGGCGGAAGGCCGGGCGCCACACCTACGATTTCAGGGACTGGAAAACCACGACAGCAACCGAAAATATTTTGAGAGATTGTTGCGGGATTTGAAGCAAAAAAAACTGGCCATTTCCCGAGGGGGAGATGTCCGGGGCGGGGGGAGCTAGCTCTCCATTAACACAGCGGAGGAAAACAATGGCAGAGGACTGCGGCATCTGGGCTAGCTGGTACGACCTTACCAAAGATGGCGAGGCGGAATATCTCGCCTGGCTTCACGAGGAGCATATCCCATCGGCGCTTGCGCGCCCGGGCTATCTTTGGGGGGGGCACTACCGCCTCGAAAAAGCGGCCCCCTTGAGCGCGGCCCATAAAGACAAGGCTTTTATCAATGACCCGGGCCTGGGCCGAGGGGGTGAGTTTATCCTCATCTTCGGGGCCACCTGTGCCCATGATTTTCTCAACCCGGCTCCAGACGATCTTCTCAAGAGCTATGATGCGCGCGCGCGCGAAATGCTCGCCCGCCGCGAGGGGGAGCGCACCGCGTATTTCACCGAGGTGGGCCGTGTGGATGGCCCCGAAATTGATAAGCGCAGCCCCAGCCTCGCAGCCGGCCCCTCAATTCAGTTTGGCGCCTTTCGCGCCAAGGACGCTAGCTACGATGAAGTGCTAGCCAGCTGGTATGTCCACGACCGCCTCGCCGCCTTTAGCGGCTTAAAAGGGTGTGTTGGCGCGCGCAAACTTATCTCCCTCGGCGGCTGGGCCCGCCACGGCATCCTCTATGAGTTCGACTCCTTTGAGGGCCAAGAGCATTTTTTCGAATCGCTTGAGGCGAGCGCCTCGGACACCACCACCACCGTCGGCGGCGTTGTTCGCGCCCTGGAGCACGGACCGGGTTCCCCCTCCAAGGCAAGACGCATCTGGCCCGAGGTGTAAGGGGTAATTTTTTTCGTTTCCCCATCCCACCTTTCCCCACGCCCGAAACCCGTTTATTGTATGATCTCATCTCCGGAGATTTTGTCTTGCTTTGCGGTTTAGCCGGGTAGGAGGGCTTCATGGCGAATCCAGAACACCTCGATACTCTCAAACAGGGGGCGATTGTCTGGAATAAATGGAGGGGGGAGAATCCGAATATTCGACCGGATCTCAGTGGTGCGTTCCTCTACGAGGGGAACCTCAACGGGTTGGACCTCACCGGGGCCAATCTCGATAGAGTCAAGTGTGAGGGGGCATCGTTTCTTGGGGCGAAGTTGCGCGGCGCATCCCTCCGTGACGCGAATCTACAAGGAGTCACGGGACTCACTGGCGGCCAGTTTGCCGGGACCGATGTTTCTTTCGCGACCATCCCCTCTGCGGTTAAGGATTTCGAAAACAGCCTCAAGACTGTCGAGGAGACATCAAAAAACGCCCGGAAGATTTTCTTCGCCATGCTCCTGGGTTGCGCTTATGCCGCTCTCACCATCCTCAGCACGGACGATGCCAAACTCATCACCAACTCGGCCACATCCCCATTGCCCATCATCCAGACGGCGATTCCCATCGCGAATTTCTTCTATGTGGCCCCGATCGTCCTGTTGGCCATTTATTTCTACTTTCACCTCTACATGCAGAATTTATGGGAAGAACTCTCTGAGCTACCAGCGCGGTTCCCGGACGGCAAACCCCTCGATAAAAAGGCCTACCCCTGGCTTTTGAATAGGTTAGTACGACTTTATATTCCAATGCTTCAAGGGAAGCGCCTGCTGTTCCCCCTCCTCCAGTCAGGCGTATCCATGTTTCTCTCCTGGTGGACAGTCCCTCTCATCACCGCACTTTTCTGGCTCTGGTACCTCCGTGTCCATGATTTCGTCGGAACTGGATGGCACATCTTCTATTTGTTCTTCGCCGTTCTCATTGCCATCGGTTTTCAGAGGACGGCTCGGAATACCTTCCGCGAGGAGCCGTCCGTTCCGATCAGGAAGATTAAGTGGCCACTTCCATTTGCGGCCTCAATCGCCGCAATTTCTACGATAGTGGTTTTTGCTTTCTCCTGGTTCGCCATCAACGGTTTGTGGTTTGAGCCGTTTCCTATACGCCTCGTTGGCCTGAGGAACTACGTTGTCCTTACGAACAAGGAGGTCTCCACAAAACCCCCGAACTGGGATCGGGACAAGTCCTTGAGGGCTCTCCGCGCCGAGGTGAAAGCCCTGCACGGCACGGAGTCCGCCGCCAAAGGCTCCAGTCAAAAATACGTGGGGCTGGACCTCATTATAGGAGCTCAGCTTGAAGAGGCGGACCTACGGTATGCCGAAGGATTTAAAGCTTTTTTCGCGGGGGCGCATCTTGTTGATGCGGACCTTAGAGGGGCGAATCTTGCAGAGGCGAATCTCGCAGGTGCGGATCTAAAAGGGGCGAACCTCGAAAGGATGCAACTCACAAGGGCGAATCTCGAAGGGTCTGTCCTCAGAGCGGCAAGGCTTGTCATGGCGGATATTACTTTGGCGAACCTCGCCGGGGCGGACCTCAGATGGGCCAACCTAGAAGGGGCGAGTCTCTTAAAAACGAATCTCGCAGGTGCGGACCTCGAAGGGGCGGACCTTTATAAGACGAATCTCAGAGGGGTGGATCTTTCTAGGACAATAAGGCTGGCCCAAGAACAGGTCGATTCGGCGTACATAGATGAGAATACGAAACTGCCCGATTATTTAAAGAGCAGTGCGGAAAGGAAAAAGAAAACGCCGGAGACGAAATAAATGATATGACAAAAGGTAGCGGTGGGATTTGAAGGAAGAAAAAACGCCCTCACCCTAGCCCTCTCCCGAGGGGAGAGGGGACTTAAGAGCGAACGATTTTTTTTGTATGATAATCCGAAAATCTTTTGTCGGGAGTTTTACTCTGCAGCGCCCGGCATTTTGAGCAGCAAGCGCTCAACGGGCTCGCCGCCTTTCAGGTGGCTCTCAACGATTTCGGGGACATCGCTTGCCGTGACGCCCTGGTACCAGACACCCTCTGGGTATACGACGACCGATGCGCCAAGGGCGCAGGGGCCAAGGCAGGTTGAGCCCGAAACGGCGGTCGAGGCGGCAAGCTCTGAGGTTTGAACGGCCTCGCCAAGCGCCTGAAGAATTTCGACACTGCCCTTGGACTGACAGCAACCCATGGGGTGGTTTTCGGGGCGCTGGTTGATGCAAACGAATACGTGTTTTTTGATGTGTTCCATGGCTCTCTTTCTTGTAGTTCGCGGGCCGATGCGCGAAAATATTCCGGTGGGGCGCCGAAGTAATATTGTTGTTGTGGAATGCGGCTTTCTGATGTGAAAGGCTTCCCGTGGGCATCCCCGCTCAAGTGACTTTGCCCAGGGCTGATGATACGATTCGGCGGGTTGAAGTCAAGGTAGTTACCGCGAAAATTTAATTTCAAATGTTTCGCTCCGATAATCATTTTTTCGGGGCATTTCATACTGGATTCAATGAAGAAAATTTCCTCTTTTTTCCCGCGAATGACGCAGACCCGCATACCTGACGGGCCTTCCTTGATTGTGCTCCCCGACAAAAATGCGCAGGTGGCCTCGGTGCAGGTGTGGTTTCCGGCGGGGCCGGCTGTGGAGCGCCCGGGCGAGGATGGGCTGGCGCATTTTTTAGAGCACATGGTTTTCAAGGGCTCGCGCAATTTGGGCGTTGGCGAGCTGGCGGCGCGGGTTGAGGCGGCGGGCGGCGACACGAACGCTTATACGATGAGCGATGCGACGTATTATTACCTTGTCTGCCTGCCCGAGGCGGCAGAGGCGTGTGCCGTGATGTTGGCGGATGCGGTGTGGTGGCCAAAATTTTCGACCGCCGAAATCGAGCGCGAGCGCGGGGTGATTCTCGCCGAGCTTGATCGCTCCGAGGATCAGCCGGATCAGGTGCTTCAGCAATATTTGTTCGAGCGGGCGTATGGAAAGATGCACCCTTACGGGCGGCCCATCATGGGCGCGGTGCGCTCGGTTAAGCGGTTTGACGCGGCGGCGCTTCGGCGGTTTCACAGGCGTTGTTACGCGCCCGAGGGGTGTGTGGTGGTGGCCTCGGGAAATGTTTCAGCAAAGGGTATGCGCCGGGCGCTGGCGGGAAAGATAAAGGCAGAAAACAGATCGAAAAAAAGAGTTTTAAAAAAGGCGGGTGCAAAGAGGGCAGTATCTAAAACCCTGCCCATGGCATTACCCATGGCGCCGCCGCCTGAGCCAAAGGGGCGGGGGCCAAGGGCGTTTGTGGTGCGGGAGCGCTCGGGGCTGGCGCATCTGGAGATGGCTTTTCGGATTCCCGAGTTCCGGCACGAGGATGCGCCATCGCTTGAGGTGTTGGCGATGATTTTGGGGATGGGGGAGAGCTCGCGGCTTTATAAGCGGGTGTGCGTCGGGCGCTCGTTGATGCACGAGGTGACGGCGGAGAATTTTTTTGCGGCGGGCGAGGGATTGTTATTTCTTGGCGGGCTGACGGCGCCGGGGCGGGTGGCCGAGGCGGCGGGCGAGATTTTGCGGGTGGCGAGGGAGATTATCGAGCTGGCCCCGCCGACGCCCGAGGAGATGGCGCGCGCGCGGGTGAATTTTTTGGCGGACATGGAGTTTCGCCGCGAGGGAATGGGCGGCTATGCACGCATCGCGGGCTATGCCCGGCTGATGGCGGGGCGTGTTGGATTTGCCGAAAATTATCTTGATCGGCTATTGGCTGTGACGGCCGAGGATGTCTCTCGCGTTGCGGCGAGCTGGATTCGCCTGGAGGGGCTGACCTCGGGTGTACTCATCCCCGAGGGCGCAAATGGGGGATCGAGGGGCGGCCCGGGCGGCGGCAGCGGGGCTCAAGCGGGTTCTGGAAATGGACCGAACGGTCCAACTAGGGGCCCGAGCGGGGGCTCGCCCGGGGGACTTGGTGCCAGGGAGCTACATGTGGCACTCAAGCGTGGATTCGAGCCTCTTGAGCCGATGCCTCAAAAGACCCGGGGCCTAAAGCCCCTGAAAGATAGACCCAAGGCTGCGGCGCTGGCACTGAAGGAGAAGGGGCGGGTCTCGACGAGACAGGCCTCGACGAGACAGGCCTCGACGAGGCGGGCCTCCATGAGGCGGGCCTCCACGAGGCGGGCTTCAAAAGGCAAGGACGGGATTCACAGGTTCACCCTTCCTGGTGGTGCGCGTCTCCTTGTTCGGCCCGGAGGCGCGGCGCGGGTAATCGCTATTCGAGCAGTTGCCTTGGGTGGGCAGCGGCTTGAGGCAAAAAACGAGGCAGGGCTTCATAATCTGATGAGTAGCGTTGCGCCCCAGGCGACGGCGTCGATGTCCTCAGAGGCGATGGCGGCGCGTATTGACGGCCTGGGCGCTCTGGTCGAGGGCTTCTCGGGTCGCAACAGTATTGGCCTCTCGGCATCTGGCATTTCTGGTGTCTCAGATGAATTGATCGAAATTGTTTCTGAAATACTCACCAAACCAAGGTTCGCTGCAGATGATTTGGATTTGGTGCGACGCGAGATTGCGGCCGAGCGTCGCGGCGACATGGATGATTTGGGAAATCTTGCGCGCCTCAGGGCCATGGCTCTTCTTTATAGTTCCCATCCTTTCGGCAGGCATCCACTGGGGAATTCTCGCGTGTTGGCTCAACTTACCCCGGCAATTTTGCGACGTACATGGCGACGATGGATTTCACCTCAAAATAATGTTCTTAGCGTAGCTGGCGATATTGATCCGGGCGATGTGGCTGAAAAATTTAAGCTGCGCCTCAACGATTGGGCCAAAGACTCATATCGAGGGCGCTTGCCACGTAACCCGGAAGCCCCGAGCCCACCCACAAAAGGACGAAGTCGGCGCTATGTGGTCGAAAGGGCTTCACAAAGCCACATTCAATTGGTTTTTATGGGAGCTGATTTTCATGATTCAAGGCGTTACGCACTATCCATATTAACCACAGCATTGGGAAGCCAGGGAGGCGGCCTTTTTTGGGAATTACGCGAACGGCGCGGGCTTGCCTATGCGGTTTATGCCTCATCTGAGGAGGGGCTTGCTCCTGGTCCGATATCTTTTTATGCAGCCACTGGTCCCGAGGATGAGGAGAAGGCTATCGGAATTTTTCACAATGAATTCGAGAGAGTTCGCCAATCCGGGCTTGAACTCGTTGAACTTGAGCGGGCAAAGGCATTTCTGATCGGAGATTATTTGCGCTCTCTTCAGCGAGCAGGGGCACGAGCCCTGGAGGTTGCCTTCGATGAACTATACGGACTTGATAAGGAAGGTCCTGAATCTTACAAGAGCAAAATTCAATCGGTGAGCAACGAGGATGTGATAGCAGTGGCCAGAGAACTTCTCGCGCCGGGTAAAGAGGCCATGGTTCGCCTTGGCCCACTATTTGGGGGAAAATAAACCGGTCTCTTGAAATTTGTTATTAACTTGTTTTGATGAATTACCTAAATTCACCACTTTTTGTTTCCCTAAAATTCTCAAGTTCTTTTTCCTGTTGTTGAAGTTTTTTGCGTGTTTTTCCTACCTCTAAAATCATATCTTTTTCTTTGAAAATTCTCGCTCTTGTTTCAACGAGTCGATTTCGTCGACGAAGAAGGGCATCTCTTTTCTTCGGATCTCGTTCCAGGACAAGTTCCCTGTCGATGGAGGTGATTTGGTCGTTCAATTCGTCTAGAGATTGAGAGTTGCGTGGAACGATATGAAGACTTTTGGAGCCGCTTCCCTTTAGTGTCGGCTCTTTGATTGATGTTAATCGACCAGATTTAATCTCTTCTTCATAGTTCAGCTGGCTCCTCGCTGGGAAGCTATCCGTATTGGGGGAATTGTTTTTCTTGGTGATTTTTTCTTTTTCTTTGGACTTGTCGAAATTCAATTTTCCGAAAATGGAGGAGACAGTGTTTTTGGTGGCCTGATAAGCCGAAAGAACTCCTTGCTGGGTTTGTTGCCAAAGGTTTGATGCTGAGGGTGAAGTTGATTTCCCGGCACAACCGGTAGCAAAGACGAGCAAAGCGGCGCAGATGAATACCTTCAAAGTTGTGTGCATGACGGTAAATCCAAACGGGCGGGAACTTTAGAGGGACGAAACGCTAAATCGCTGCTCTTTCGAATTCGGTTTCCCCTGAGGGTTTAATGATTTCACTCAAGCGATTTGAGGCTTCCTCAATAAGAGGATACAAACTTTTGGCATCGATACCGCTGACAGCAATGCCATTAAAGCGTTTGCAAAGATTCGCCAATTGAATATCGTCAGCTTTATCCATTTTGTTGAAGATATGAAAAATTGGTGTGGCGCCAACGCCAATTTCACCCAAAAGTCTCTCCACGGCAGTTAGTTTTTCTTCGCAATCAGGATCCGAAGCATCGACTACGTGGAGGAGGAGATCGGCATCATGCAACTCCTCCAGGGTCGATTTAAATGCCCCGACTAAATCTTTAGGAAGATCATGGATGAATCCCACCGTATCCGTAATGAGGACTTCCACCTCACGAGGCAGGCGAAGACGCCGGCTTGATGTATCGAGGGTTTCAAAGAGTTTATCGGCTGCCGATACTTCGCTTTGGGTTAACGTGTTGAGAATTGTGGATTTGCCTGCATTTGTGTAACCCACAAGGGAGAGAATTGGCACTTTACGCCGAATCCGGAGTCTTCTCCCCTGTGCTCGCTTGTGTTGAAGTTTGTTCAGTTCTTTCTCCAGGCGGCGAATTCTCTCGTCGGCCCGTCGTCTCGATACTTCAAGTTTCGTCTCGCCTGGCCCACGTCCGCCAATGCCACCGGTGAGGCGGCTCATAGCCGTATGTTTAGTGGAAAGCCTGGGGAGCATATATTTGAGTTGAGCAAGTTCAACCTGTAGTTTTCCGACGCGGCTTTTAGCACGTTGGGCGAAGATGTCGAGAATGATTTGTGTGCGGTCAAGAATTTTTAAATCCGTGAACTCGGCAAGATTGCGCACCTGGGAAGGGGAAAGCTCCTGTGCAAAAACGAGTGCCTCTGCTCCGGTTTGCATTGAACGCATTAAAACATCAACAAGACGTCCCCTGCCAATGACGAACCTGGGGTCAGGCGTTTTGCGACGTTGGCGTATCCTGCCGCATGGGATGAGACCTGCACTTTCGACGAGTATCTCAAGTTCGGACAATTCGGCATCAGATGGCCATCCATCGCGATTGCCTAGGTCGACGAGTACGAGGAGCGCTCGTTCCCCTATTTCGAACTGGGTGGAATCACGCTGTATGCGAGAAAATTCCTCTTCCAGTGAGGAGATCAGAGTGGAAAAATCAAGTTCGAGCCTTTCGATGCTGGAAAATAGCATTTGCTCCCAAGGTGGGGCGGTATCGTTGGTCGATGTCGCTGTTTTGAAATCTTCCGCTTCATCTTCATCGTCCTTCAATACTGGTAGGATATGGGCGACATGAATACGGCCAGTCTCTCCCTCCTCGAATACTTCAATGGCTACCATGGCATCTAGGCGAAGAAGAGCCATATCTGTTAAATCTTCTTGTGAAAGAGGAGAGGGTTTGAGGTGTGTATGGATACATCTAAGGCCCCGCAACCTTGAGACGCCGGCGCGGGCGCGCCCGAGTTCTGGGATTTCTATTCCCTGCGCGTCCCCAACAATGACAAAACGAACTGTGCCTAATCGATCAACGAGGATGCCAATTTGTTGTGAAATTTCGAAAGAAATTGCGGCAAGTTCTCTGCCAAATTCGAGGTGAATTAGTTGGTGCGCTGGGATTTTACGGCGGTAGAGTCGCTCAAGAGCTTTGATTTGCTTTGATTTAAGACCTGTCAAATTACCGTGTAATTTGGAGATGAGGCTAAACCTTTCTCTGGGGAGTCTGGAACATTCTTAAACCTTTGCAATCATATTAGTGGCACTCGCATGTAGCTGCAAGTCGGAGACTCTCTTGAATTTGATCGATTTGATATGTTTGACAGCTATGGGAGCGTAAAATAAAGTGCTCCTCCGATTCGAATAGCATGCCTATTTTCAATAGTTTTTAAGGATTCAAGCACGACGCAATTTGGGGGCCACATGGTTCAGGAACGGGATACACGTCTTCTTCAGATTGAGGACATGATTCGGCGTCTACTCCGCCGCAATGCGGGAACTCATCTAGGAAACGCCTTGGCTAAAGTCCATCCTGCCGAGGCGGCCCAGATTTTTCGTAATCTTGAAACCGAAGAGCGCCAAAGAGCTTTTGCTGTTGTCAGTGACATTGAGCGCCAGGCAGAGATTCTTTCCGAGTGTGATCAGTACATCATTTCCGAACTGCTTGAGCCGATGTCTAACGAGGCAATCGCAACACTTTTAAAACAGATTGGTAGTGACGATACTCGCCATATTCTCGAAGCGCTTCCCGAGGGACGTGCCGGTGAAGTTGTTGAGCAGATGGATGTGCATGAATCTTTCGTCATCGAAGATATCATGGCTTATGCCCCCGACTCTGCGGGCAGTATTATGTCAGACTCGTTCGTAGCGTTTTTTGATGAAATTACGATTGAAAAAGCTATTAGTGAAGTCAGAAAGGCGAATGAGGTAGATTATGTTTTTTATGTGTATGTCTTAGGTGAGGATCGCCACTTAAGAGGGGTGGTAAGTCTTCGTCAGCTTTTACTTGCAGAACCTCATAAACGATTATCAGAAGTGATGACCTCCAATGTTTGGAGTGTCACCGTTCATGCAGACCAAGAAGATGTTGCGCGCCTCGTTTCTCGCTACAATATTCTGGCAATTCCGGTTGTTGACGATTCGGGTGTCATGCTTGGGGTCGTTACGGTTGATGATGTGATCGATGTGCTTCGCGAGGAGGCTACCGAAGATATCCTTAAGATGGCTGGAACACATGCCGAGGAGATTACAAATCTTTCTGCAGGCAGAATGGCTTGGATTCGCTTTCCCTGGCTTTTTGTGAGTTGGATGGGTGGGATGGGCGCCGCTTGGTTGATTGGAGTCTTTGAAAATGAATTGAGCAAAGTTATTGCGCTGGCTGCTTTTATGCCTGTAATTATTGGAATGGCGGGAAATGTAGGAACCCAGAGCGCGACTATCATTGTCCGCGGGTTGGCCACCGGGCGCGTGAGTCCGAATGCATGGCTCCGTGTGGTATCGAAGCAGCTTGGGGCGGGTGTGATTCTTGGTGTTGCCTACGGCTTTCTTTTAGGGATAATGGTATTTTTTCAGTTTGAGTCGGCTGCCAAACTTGGATTAGTGGTTGGTCTCTCGATAACGATTGTCATGACTCTGGCTGCTTTGCTCTCGTCGATCTTCCCGCTACTTATGCATCGCTTCAGATTTGACCCCGCCGTTTCGACTGGACCTTTTGTGACCACAGGGGTGGATATCATCGGCATCTTGGTTTATTTCACCATCGCCAGATATTTGCTCTTTTAACTATGTATCGGAAATCGCCTTGCCACTAACCGCCACCGTCCGTGTTCGCTATGCCGAGACTGATCAGATGGGAGTCGTACATCATACCGTCTATTACGTCTGGTTCGAGCATCTTCGCACGGAATATTTTCGTGAACTCGGAATTCCATATGGCGAACTTGAAGCACAAGGAATCTTTTTCCCGGTGCTTGAGAGTGGTTGTAGCTATAAGGAAGGTGCCCGGTACGACGGTGAAGTAACTATTACTGGTTGGCTTAGGGAACCTAAGGGAGCGAGAGTTCGTCTTGATTACCGTGTCGAGCAGGGAGGTCGTGTCCTTGTAGAGGGTTTTACTGTTCATGCGCGGACAGATGCCGGTGGCCGCCCTGGTCGAATCCCTCCTGAAATACTTGGGAAAATGAAGGCTGCGGCCTCACCGGTCGGAGAGGGGCCCGGATTGGCACCACAATGAAGAAGAAACCTCGGCTGGCCTTGACGGCTTAAGTCTGCTCGCAGAAGATTCCCGGCGGCGATAAGTAAATTGATTTGAGGGTACAAATGCTCGGAGAGTATGAACCAAAAAATTATGAGGCCAAATGGCAGGATGTTTGGGAGCAAGGAAAAATCTTCGAGGCTCCCGACGACCCTGGGGATAAACCCACTTATTATTGCCTGATGATGTTCCCCTATCCTTCGGGTGATCTGCACATGGGCCATGCGTGTAACTACACCATGGGGGATGCCATCAGTCGCTATCGTACGATGCGCGGCCACGCTGTTATGCATCCGATGGGGTGGGATGCCCTGGGTCTTCCGGCCGAGAACGCTGCCATTCAGGCGGGAAGCCATCCTGCGGTATGGACAAAGCGGAATATCGATAACATGCGCAGGCAGCTTCGCCTCGCCGGACTCGCCTACGACTGGCGGCGAGAGCTTTCGACAGCGCATCCAGGTTACTACCGATGGACCCAATGGATTTTCCTTCAGATGTACGAGCGTGGCCTCGCCTTTAAAAAGGAATCTCTTGTTAACTGGGATCCTGTGGATGAAACCGTTTTGGCTAACGAGCAAATTCATGACGGAATCGCCTGGCGAAGTGGGGCGACCGTCGAGAAGCGATGGCTCAGCCAGTGGTTCCTCAAAATTACGGATTACGCCCAGCGTCTTCTAGACGATCTTGATGGGCTGGACGGCTGGCCCGAGCATGTCAAACAGCAACAACGCAACTGGCTGGGCCGGAGCGAAGGCGCACGTATAGATTTCAAACTTGAATCCTCTGGGGAGACGCTTTCGGTTTTTACGACGCGGCCAGATACTGTCTACGGTGTCACCTTCATGGTTTGCGCGCCTGAGCATCCCCTTATTGAAAATTTGCTCGAAGGAAATCCAAGGGCTGAGGAGATTCGGGCGGCCGTCGCTGCCATGCAGGCCCAGAGCACTGCCGATCGGATGAGCGAGGAAAAAGAAAAGACGGGTGTCGATACGGGTCATTTCGTTATTAATCCTGTGAATGGCGACAAGGTACGTCTTCTGGTTGCCGACTATGCCCTGATGGAATACGGCACGGGTATTGTCATGGGTGTGCCGGCCCACGATCAAAGAGATTTTCTTTTCGCGAGAAAATACGACATTCCAATTAAAGTGGTGATTCAGCACCCAGGCGGAGGAATAGATAGTAATTCGATGACCGAGGCCTATGTCGAGGATGGCGTCATGCAGGATTCGGGGCCCTTTGATGGCCAGCCCAACCGCGAGGCTTATCCTAAAATGGTGGGCTACTTTAACGAGCAAGGTTTTGGTGATCGTACGATTAACTGGCGTCTTCGCGATTGGTTAATTTCCCGGCAAAGGTATTGGGGTGTGCCGATTCCTGTTCTCTATGAAGAGGACGGCACGGTGACGCCTGTGGCTGATGAGCAACTTCCCGTCATGCATCCCAGGGATGTTGAATTCACGGGCCGGGGAGGAAATCCACTGGCGCAAAGCTCGGATTTCGTGAATGTCATCAGCCCCAGGACGGGTAAGCCCGCACGCCGCGAGACGGACACGATGGACACTTTCGTGGACTCCTCGTGGTATTACCTTCGTTACGTGTCATCGCGAAACGAGAACGCCGTGTTCGACACGGCTGATGTGAATCGTTGGCTTCCCGTCGACCAATACATTGGCGGGGCCGAGCACGCCGTAATGCATCTTCTCTATTCAAGATTTTTCACGAAGGTCCTTTATGATCTTGGGCATGTTTCCTTCGAGGAGCCCTTTGAGAATCTCTTCACGCAAGGGATGGTGTGCCGAACTGCCTACCGTGTCTCGGGGGCCCAAGGCAACGTTTGGGTGCCCTATCGCCATGTAGACGAAGAGCGACTCGTCATAACAGAAGATGGCCCCGAGGGGAGTCGATACAAGGCGGGTGACAAAGTAGTGGGCGACATGGCGGTGATGAGCAAGAGCAAACTCAACGGCGTGTCGATCGAGGAGTGCTCGGCTCGTTACGGAGCCGACGCAGGGCGGCTTTATACGCTCTTTATTGGACCTCCCGAACGTGACAAGGAGTGGCGCGACGATGGGCTCATCGGGGTGCACCGTTTCTTGCAGCGCCTCTGGGCTACATTTCAAGAGCGCCTCGATAGTTGGAAGACGGCGGAGCCCATTTCTGGAGATGCATCAGCGATCTCCGATTCGGGCCGCAAGCTTCGCCGTGATGCGCACTACACGCTCCAGCAGGTTAGCGATGTCTACGAGAAAACATTTTCGTTCAATACGGCGATAGCAAGAATCATGGAGCTATCTACCTCGCTTCGCACCGAGGATGCGGCTGAGGCCGGGGTGCAGCGCGAGGCGGCCGAAATTCTTCTTCTATGTATTGCGCCTTTGGCGCCGCACTTGGCCGAGGAACTTTGGGCTGCCCTGGAAAGCGGCAAAGGGGCGGGGAGTATTTTTCGTGAAGACTGGCCCTCTTTTGATGAGAGTGCCATCGCTGCCGAGGAAAAAGAATTTGCTGTCCAGATAAATGGTAAGACTAGGCGAACTTTCATGGCGCTGCCTGAGGCGGACAAGGAAGAGTTGATAAAAAAAGCGGTAGAGGTAGCCGTGACATATACTGAGGGAAAAGATATCTTGAAACATATTGTTGTTCCAGGCCGACTGGTAAACATTATTGTTAAGGATAAATAATGAAATTCTCTTTTTTCATGATGCCGCTTCATCATCCATCCGAGCATCCCACGCTCGCCTTCGATCGCGATATCTCCCTTATTGAATTCACAGATTCCCTTGATTTTGATGAGTTTTTCATCGGAGAGCATCACTCCGGCGGCTGGGAAACAATACCATCACCTGAGATGGTACTCGCCAAGGCCTCTGCCAGTGCTCATCGGATTCGCCTCGGTACCTCGGTTGTCGATCTCCCTTACCACCATCCCTTCCATGTAGCCGAGCGAATGGCTTTTCTCGATCATTTAACGAGGGGCAGGGCGATCCTGGGCGTCGGGCCGAGTAATCTTGTCACCGACAAAGCGCTTTTTCAGGTTCCGCCGGACCGTGCCCATGACATGATGGCCGAGTCGGTGGATATCATCGTAAAACTGCTTGAATCAGATGAGCCCATCGATTACGAGGGCCGTTTTTGGCAGTTGCGTGGAATGAGGCTCCAACTCCGCTCTTATCAGCAGCCGCGTTTGCCTCTCGCCGTTGCCACTGCAGGAAGCCGTAGGGGTCTTGAACTTGCCGGGCGCTACGGAATGATCCTCATGTCGATGGCCGGAATGAATCGAGGCAACTACCCCCCTCATTCTGAGCAATGGCCCGTTGTAGAGGAGGTTGCCCGCGAGCATGGCGTCAAAACCTCTCGAGATAATTGGCGCATAGCGACCAGTGTTTATCTCGCCGAATCTCGTGAAGAAGCATGGGCCGATGTCGAGGAAGGAATTATGCGCGAGACGGAATATTTCTGGAAGATAGGAGTTAACGCTCCATACGAAGAGTATCCGGGACAGCCTTTAAAAGAGGTGACCGCGCGCTCGGCAGCCGAGCGGCGCCGATGGATCATCGGAACGCCCGATGATGCGATAGCCGCTATTGAGCAATTTCAAGAAGAAACAGGTGGTTTCGGTGGTCTCATGCTCACCACCCATGAGTGGGCTGGCCCAGAGAAGCTTCGCCGCTCGCTTGAGCTTTTTGCCCGCCACGTTATCCCGCATTTTAGAGGATTTACGCGTGGCTTTCATGACGAGTGGCGTCTTATCAAGGAGCGCCATGAGGCCGGGGGATTTCCCCTTAATACGGAAGGTGGCCCCAACAACCTTGGCTGGAATGAGGGCGAGCCCTCCGCTTAACTATATCGATTGGTTTTTTCTGCCTGAAAAAAAAGAGCAGGGCTTTTGCCCTGCTCTTTTTTTATTTCCGTTGATGTTGCTTAAAAACGCTCTCCTTACGCGAGGAGCTGGAGCACTGCCTGCGGGATGGCGTTGGCCTGGGTCAAAATGGCCGTACCAGCCTGCAAGAGTATCTGGTTTCGCGTGAACTGCACGGTTTCCTCGGCGAAGTCCGCATCCCGGATGGCGCTTTCAGCAGCCGAGAGATTCTCTTTCGCCACACCCAGGCTGTTGATGTTCGATTCCAAAACGTTCGCCTGGAAGGCACCCAAGTTTCCCCGGATGGTTGTGATGGTGTTGATCGCATCGTCCACCAGGTTGAGCGCATCGTTGGCGCCGTCCGAGGTGATGACGTTGATGTCAGCAATGCTCCTGGCCGAGGTGAGAAGCCCGGTGGCCAGCTTGCCGAGCTTGTTGGCCCGAACGTCTTCAATGGACTGCTTGACGGTCTGGCCCGAGTTGGCGCCGACCTGGAAGAGCAGCGAGTCCTGGGTGACGGTGGCCTTCAAGGTGCCATCCACAGGAGCTGCCGTGCCCGTGAATTTAACCTTGATGCCGTTGGCGTTGTCACCCGATGAGGATAGCGTCAGGAACTGTCCGTCACCATTGGCTTTAACGCCGTTTATGGTACCGGCAACATCCTTGCCCTGGACGTTTTGGATACTTGTTCCGATGCTGAGCTGATAGGTTAGGGAGCCGCCCTTCGTTGATTTGACCGTCGTCAGCGTCGATCCAAATTCAGTGTTCGTGAATATGAGGTTGTTCAAGTCGCTGCTCGCGGTGTCAGCCTTGAACGTTGCCTTGACCTTGAGCTCATCAGCCTCGATCGCAGAGTTAATTCGCGAAACAACCGATGTGAGCGCCGTGCCCGCTGCGATATCAACAACCGTTGAGTCGTTGATGGTAAGCGTTTCACCAATGGTCTTGATGTCGGCAACGGCAAGGCCGGTGCCCCCACCCAGCGTGGCAACCTCTGTGGATGCGAGACCGGGATTCGCGCCAAACGTCAGCGCGGTGCTGACACCCGATGTCTTGTCACCAGCGCCGTTAGCCACAACGGCTGCGACAGAGGTTGAGAATGTGAGTTTGTCGGTCGCAATACCCACCGCGATGAAGCGATCAAGGTTCGAGGCGCTGTCAATGGCGATGCCGCTTTGGAGCGCGACAGCCGAGGAAGTTTCGGTCATGTTGCCGTCAGTTGTCAGTGTAATGGTGGCAACCGCCGTGGTCGTGTTGAGCGATACGGCCAGCGTCGAGTTGTTCGCGCCGGCGCCCGAGAGATTACCGGCCGTGACGGTGCTATCGGTTAGTCCGCCGTCACGGAGGGCCAGGGCGAGCGCTTTTTTGCCCGTCGAGTCGAGGCCGGTGCCAAAATCAATCGTGAACTGAATGGTGTTCGTGGTCGTCGGATCACCGGGGGTCGCCAACCCAGTCTGGAGGGCCGTGTTGGCCGAAAAGCCCGTGTTGGCGCCCGTGGTATCCACGGTAAGGTCACTGGCGGTAAAGCCAAGGCCTGCAAAACGACCGGCAATGTGGAACTTTGTTTCGCCTCCAGCCGCATCGGGCGCAAAATTAACAATCTTGCCGAGCGTGGTGCCGTTCAGGTTGCCCAGTAGGGTCGTGTCAATTTTATCGGCAGCAGCAGCAGCGGTGCTGTCAATGGTGACGTAGGCGGTGGCATCTTGCTCATTAAAGCGCACCTTAACACCGGTCTGGGAGGTGTCGTCCACAAGGCCTGCGGCGGTGAGCTGGGCGCCCAGTTCTTTAACATCCGTGGCCGAAGTGATGCCCGCGCCGAAGTCAACCGTGAAAGCGGCGGTTGAGCTTGCATTCAAGTCGAATGCGACCGCTGCGTCGCCCGTTTCGAACTCGTTTTTAACGGTAAAAGTTTTATTACCCTTGGTCGCAACCTGGGAGATGTTCACGTCGTAGCTGCCGGCCACGGTGTTGGTCGAGCCCGCGATGAACTCCAGATCGTTGCTGTTTGTCGAGCCACGAACACCCGAGGAGCCGTTCAACAGTTTAATTTTACCAAACTGGGTGGTGTTGCCAATTCTGTTGATGGTGGCAATCGATGAGTCGATCTGCGTCTGGTCAGCGGCCCGGGCTATGGCGTCAGACGAGCCGGTGTTCAGAGCATCAAGGGCCAGGGTCCGGATGGCGCGGAGCTGTTTGAGCACCTCGTCGAGCGCCGCCTCCGCGGTGCGCACAACGTTCACAGCATTTGAGCTGTTCTTGACCGCCTGGCCAAGGCCAGCAATTTGCGCTCTTAAGTTTTCAGAAATGATCAGTCCGGCGGGGTCGTCGGCTGCGCGGTTGATTCTGAAACCTGAGGACAACCGCTCGAGTGATTTCGACATAGCGGCATCGGTGGAGCGTAGGTTACGTGCGGCGTTTAGAGCAGCAATGTTTTGGTTGATTCTTAGACCCATCTGATATTCCTCCTTGAATTGTGGGTAACCGCTTTGATCTTTTTCCAGATCACAAAATGTACTTTTAGGGCAAAGCACAGCCTTAACGAGGGCTTTGCCCGCTCCTCACTAAATAATCCTGCTCGGAGGGCTTTTAGTTCAGCAAAGCCGCACCGATATTGCTCTATGATTTACTTAAGCAATTACCATGCCGATTGTAAGTAATTGATAAGTAATATGTTATGATCTGTGGCGTTGTTGTGGCAGGGAAAAAAATTCCTGGTAGAGGGAAAAAACCGCCAAAAGCATGGCGTTAGCGTAAGGATGTATTCCAGTTATGCCCAATTCATGGAAATAAAAAGAGAGCGGGGCGTTGCACCCCGCTCTCTGGATTTTCTCTTGCAGTTGGGGATTTTTTATGTTCCCAATCAACTGCGCCAGGCGCATGGCGCCTGTTTTGTGGTGTCAGCCTTTCAGCCTCCTCCCCGCCCGGCCGACAAGCGGAGCCGAGGAGGTGGAATTTTCGGCACGGGATTCTGGGTTCCTGTCTTTCTTCATAGAACCTCCTTTTGAGAGTTGTCTACTCCAGGGGGCACTACCCGTTAGCGCCCCACTCCCCCCGGTCCTATCCGGGTGCGAGCCGTTGTCGGTGCGATAATCCCCCGACCGCTCACTTCTATGTTGCAACCGGCTCATAAGTCAATGTTTGGCTTGGCACCGAGATTGTCAACGGTTTTTTTGTTGCCCATGGGGAGTGTCTCAGAGTTTGGGGTGGTTAGAGCAAAGAGATGTTTATATGCAAGTTATTATGAGCTGAAGTTAAGTAACACATTACAGTAAATTCTGAGTGATCTTTGAATTGAATAATAGTATCCGTATTTGAAAGTGTCTCATTTATTTTTGACGGAGAGGGTATTGCTGGAAGCGAGGAGATTACGAAGTTGAACATGGGGGTAGGGGCAGCATTTAGCCCCAGAGCCGACGATTTGCGGCAAACGAGGAAATGGCTTGCAATAAAGAGCTAGAACGTTTTCAACCGATGTTGCTTCCTCATTCGTCTTTTTGAGATACGGAAACTCCCCAATTATTTGTCGGTGGGCAGAAGAAGGTTGTAGAGCCAGGCAATTAGAAAACCACCGATAAATCCATCGGCGAGGCCCCATAATACGCCTGCGAGTAGACCTGCCCATGTGATGGAGAATCCAATGTAGACGCTGGCGATGATTTCGACGACGGGCACGCCCCACCCAAAGAGGCGGGCCATACATGCTAAAAAAGCGACCCCGAAGGCCCATAGGATTCCGAAAGCAAGCCCTAACCTGAGTGGATCGAGTCTCATGGCAAATCCTCCTGGCGGCCCTTGGCACCTACATTCAATCTAGGCTTTTTGGGAGAATTTCGCTCCCGAGAGTGGCCATGAGAGAGGTCTAAATGCGCAGGACATGATATAATCTAAGCTATTGAGACAATTTGATGGGTTGATTTGTAAGGCAAAAAATTGCCGGACATTCCTTTATGGAGGATTTCGGAAATGGGCTGTAATGTAGGTTCACTTGGACATATTGGGGTTCAGGTCAGCGATATGGATCGCTCCCTTAAGTTTTACCGCGAAGTTGTGGGGCTCAAACTTACGGGAAGATGGGGGCCGCCCGATTTTCCTGGTCAGATTTGCTTCATGCGCGTCGATCAAATGCACCACAACTTTGTCCTCTTTGGGTTGCCCGAGGGGGCGGACAACCCCCCATCGGTTGGGATTGATTCGACACAGCGACATGACGTGGGACTCAACCATGTTGCCTTTGAAGTGGATGATCGAGAAGACTGGCTCGCCGCGCTTGACCATGTACGCTCAATGGGAATCGAGTTGGTCTCCGGTCCTTATGTACATGGGCATGAGGCCCAGGATGAAAAAGGGTTTTTAGGCGGCAGTGGCAGTCATGCCTTCTATTTTCTCGACCCTGACGGCAACCGGATCGAGATATACTGCTGGATGATGAATGTCACAAAACCCTCTGTCGCAGCGCCGGAACCGGATTTATAAAATACTTTCGATCAATAAATTTTATTAGTGAAAAGGAAAGAATATGAGTGAACTATCTCAGCATATCGTGAGCGCTAGCGTACTTCGAGCATATGAAGAGGCGATGTTTGTTGCCGCTGGCTGCTCTCCCGCAGATGCCAGACAGGCGGCGGAGGTGATGTGGGAGGCGGACCTGCGCGGAATATCAAGCCACGGTCTTATCCGCATGCCCGACATGATTAAACGAATCAACGAGGGGATGATCGACCCGAAGGCGAGGCCCAGGATTGTCCAGGAGCGGGAGGGCTCGGCCCTTGTCGATGCCGGGGGAGCGCTGGGGCCGATTGGCGGCACTTTCGCGATAGATCTGGCCATGAGAAAAGCGGTGATTGCCGGAACCTGCTCGGTGGGTTTGCTCAATGCGAATCATCTAATTTTCGTCGGCTATTATGGAGAGCGAATTGCTCGGGCTGGCATGGCTTGCATCATAACGACGGTGACGCCTCCACTTGCCCATCCCTACGGTGGGACCGAACGGATCATTGGTACGAACCCGCTCGTCATCGCTCTTCCCTCGGATGAGGAAGAACCGCTGCTGCTTGATTTCGCCACTACCGAAATCGCGTTTGGTAATGTCATGAAGGCCCGTGCGAAGGGCGAGTCGCTTCCAGAGGGTGTGGCGCTGGGTCCGGACGGCGCCCCTACTACCGATCCGGCAGAGGCGGCCCAAGGTGCGCTCACTCCGTTTGGCGGCTACAAAGGATACGGCTTGAATCTCATGCTCGGGCTTCTGGCCGGGCCCATGGTTGGCGGTCTGGTCGGAAAGGCCGTTGCCGGAGTTTTTCATCAGGGCCGAAAAGCAAACAAGGGTGATCTTTTCATCGTGATCGACCCTGCGGCTTTCGGCGATCCTTCCGTTTTCAGGCGTGCCGTGAGCGCGCACATCAAGGAAATCAAGGATTCGCCCCTCGCCTCGGGTGCAGATGAAATACGTATGCCGGGCGAGAGGAGTTTCAGGGAAAGGGCGATCCGGCTCCGCGAGGGTGTTGCCATTGAAGAAAACGTGTGGCGCGCCTCAGCCTCCCTCGCCGAAGAGTTGGGTGTCGCTGTTCCAGATTAAGGTGCTTAATATTTTTCATTTTTTTTCTAGAATGTCTTATTAGCTTAATAGTCTTTATCAGGAGAGTTTGTCTCATGCCGAAGCCAGAGTACAAGATACCGCCTCGCTCGCTAGACACGCAGGTTATATACAAGGATGAGCCCTCTGTTCTCACCGGCCCTGTCGCTGAGGATAAAAAAAATGTCCGCGTCGTGGGACATTCGGATCTGAACGGTTGGGGCGATACCTTTCAAATTCAAGTGAGGGATGGGCTCGCCTATGTCGCCGCCTCTGGCGCGAACGGTCATAACGGTCTTACGATCGTCGATGTCTCGGACCCCACGAAACCAAAGGTCGTCAATCAGATCGAGGACCATCCTGGTGCCCGAACCCATAAAATCTTGATGGTCGGCGATATGCTTTACACGAATTGTGAGCTTCGGCCCGGCGAGGAGCCGCCACCCGACGTAATACCGGGCATGAAAATTTTCGAGTTGAGCGACCCTACTAATCCGAGACAGGTTGGACACGTTGAGGCCGATGGCAGGGGGATACACCGCCCGATTCACGATAAGGATAGGGGTCTTCTCTATTGCTCGGCTTTCAAGGACGGCTGCCATGGGAAAGTGCTCAGCACCTTTGACGTAAAAGACCCTTCTGCTCCCGAGCTTTTATCGCAATGCTGGATAGAGGGGCAGAACGAAGGGGCGGGAGAGACACCCTCGTGGGATTTTGAAAAGCTCGGTTGGGGTGTCTGGCTTCATGAAGCGAACCCGTTTGGGAATTATGTGACCTGCGGCTTCTGGAACGGGGGCATTGCCATGTTCGACATGACTGACCCCAGAAACCCTGAGTTCATGTGGCGCCATAACCCGCACGAGACCCACGGTTGGCCCGGCTGCTACCACACCTTTCTCGTTCCTCCGGGCTCAGAATTCGCCATCGTGGCCACCGAGTGCGTTACGATGAACTGTGCTCACCCGCCCGCCTTCGTTACCTTTTACGACATGCGGAATCCGATGGTGCCGCTTCCGATTTCAAGTTTTCATCCCTATGAAATAGATCCCGAATCGATGAGGCCGGTGGATCCCTACTGGTCGCAGCTCGGGGCTCGCTATGGGGCTCATAATGTCTGGCTCGATATGAAGGCAGATGATCTGATGTACATATGCTGGTATGGGGCCGGGTTGCGTATTGCAGATTGGTCGGACCCGTTTAAACCCAAAGAGGTGGGCCATTATATTCCGGCTGGAGACTCTGAGCGCTGGCTCACCCAGAGCAATGATGTTTTCGTGGACACCCAGACCGGTCTTATTTATCTTGGTGATCGATGGGGATTGGGGCTGTTTATTCTGGAATATACGGGATGAGCGATTGATTTTTAAATTTTTTTATGAGTTTGTCGAGAAAGTTAGTTATTTCTTGCGGCCACTTTTGGATAAATAACCAGGCAGACGAAACTCATGGAAAGAAGACCTGCAATTATGATTGTAAACGGCACATTGTAGCTTCCCACCGCATCGAAGATAAAGCCTGCGGCCGGCGGGCCGACAACACCCCCGAGCCCGAAGCAAATTTCGAGAAATCCCATGATGACGCCAAAGTTTCGCCCTCCAAAGGCGTCCGCCGACATGGCCGAGTGGCAGGCCGACATGCCCCCCATACCAAATCCGTAAACGAGAACGAAAATGATGCCCATTAAGATTGATCCGCCTGCAGCCGGTAAGGTGAGGAGAATGATGAGCCCCATTGCCGAGACAAAGGAGGACAGGGCTTGTGTTCGCGGTCTGCCGATAGAGTCGCTCAACCAGCCCATGCAAGAGCTTCCCGCCATACGTATGAGGCCGATGCCACCCAACAAGAGCGCAGCGGTTGCGGTCCCGTACTTTGAGTCCACGAGAAAAAGTTGAAGCTGGCTCATGATGGTGTTGTTGTTTAGCCCAAGGAAAAAGACAATGCAGGCGAGTAGCCAGAAGCGGCCATCGTGCCTTACCTCGTCGAATACTTCCCTGATGTTGGGTTGCTCTTTCGTTTCGGGTTGAGGGATGGGGGCTGGGGCCGTCAAATCCGGGGGTAGACCGTCCATCGTTTGGCCCACGTCATCGGGGCCATCGCGTAAAAAAATCAGTTTGAGGGGGACCATGATAAGAAGAATGGTCACGCCGAAGAGTAGAAAGGTATAACGCCATCCGACATAGAAGATGAGGCGCTCGATGAGGGGGAAGAAGACAAGGATGCCGACACCGCCGCCGGAGAGATAGATGCCGGTTGCGAGGCCGCGTTTTTTCTGAAACCAGCGCGGCATAAGGGCGCCGTGGAGTGCAAAGCCGCTCATCGACATACCGACACCAATAAAAACGCCGTACAAGAGGTAAATATGCAAGAGGGAACTGGTGAAATAGCCGATAATGAGGCCGCTTCCGATTAACAATGAGCCCCAGGGCATAACGGCTCTCGGGCCTTTTTTGTCGAATATTGAACCGATGAGCGGGCCCGAGAGAGCATAGCAACCGAGCATAAGCGAGAAGGCCCCGCCGAGGGCGCCTCGGCTCCACCCAAACTCATCAATAAGGGGAACTTGAAAGATAGTGAACGAAAAACGTGCTGAGTTGTGAAACCCCATGGAGAGGAACGAAACACAGACGATGATCCAGCCGTAATATATACGAGGCCCTTTCGGGGTATTGGTTGCGGGTGTGTTCAAGAAGACCTCTGAGACTAAGTAATATGAATAAAAAATGATTATACGCTCTCTTACGTGCTCTGTCCCGTCTGGGAGGTGTCGCAACGTGGGGCGGTGGCGTTATAATCGTTGGAAAGGTGGTCTTTTAGAAAATTTGTTCGGTAAAAGGTGGTTGTGAATGAATCACTCTGGACTTGTTGAAAAACTCATATCGGCCATTGGCGAGGATTATGTACATACTGCCCACGAGGCGATGCGCACCTACGACCACGATGCGTTGATGATTTACAAAGGCGAGCCCGGCGTTGTGGTTCTTCCAGACTCAACGGAAGATGTTAGGCAGGTGATGACGATCTGTCATGAGGCTGGTGTTCCTGTGATTGCACGCGGAGCAGGCACCTGCCTCTCGGGCGGCGCGACGCCAGCGCCCGGTGGCGTGCTCCTCGTTACGACGAGGATGAACCGTATTCTTGAAGTGGATTACGAAAATATGCTGGCTCGCGTCCAGCCGGGGGTTGTTAATCTTCATCTCTCGAATGAAACACGGCCCAACGGATTCCACTATGCGCCCGATCCTTCCAGCCAGATGGCCTGCACGATTGGTGGAAATGCTGCTGAAAACTCAGGCGGTGCTCACTGTCTCAAGTACGGGATGACGACGAATCACATCATGGGGATGACTGTGGTTCTTTCCTCGGGAGAGGTCGTCGAACTGGGGGCAGATGGTGAAGAGGTGCCGGGGTTCGATCTAAGGGGCTTTTTTGTCGGCTCTGAGGGGACTTTTGCTCTAACGACTGAGATTACCGTCCGATTGGTGCCTAATCCCGAGGGCGTGCGTACGATGCTGACGACGTTTTCAAATGTGGGCGACGCATGCCGGACGGTGAGTGATATTATTGCGGCTGGAGCCGTGCCCGCCGCTATGGAATTGATGGACCGCTATACTGTTGAGGCGATCGAGAAGGTCATGAAGGCGGGATATCCCCAGGATGCAGCGGCCGTGCTTCTCATCGAGCTTGATGGTTTGGTGCCGTCGATGAGGTCGCTTGAGAAGATAGTTCGTCAGTTTAGTGAGGAGAATAAATGCACCTCGTTCAGGCTCGCCGAAAACGAGGAGGAGCGCGAGGCACTCTGGATGGGCCGAAAAAAAGCTTTTGGCGCCTTCGGAGCGATAGCGCCTGCCTACTATTGCCTAGATGGTACTGTTCCTAGATCAAAATTGGCAGAGGTGCTGGCCGAATTTGACGAGATAGGAAAGCGCTTTGGATTTATCGTCACCAATGTATTTCATGCCGGAGACGGAAGTCTACACCCCAATGTTCTTTTCGACGACAGAATCCCCGGAGAGACGGTGCGTGCCGTTGCGTGCGGCTCTGAAATCCTGCGGGCATGCATTCGTGCCGGAGGGGTGCTTTCGGGTGAGCATGGTATTGGCATAGAAAAAATGCGTGAGATGTCCGATCAGTTTGATGAGCCAACTCTCAATATGATGATGCGAATGAGAGACGCAATCGAGCCAACCGGTCTTCTCAATCCAGGTAAAATTTTTCCAGGGGAGGATGACCTGTTTCCTGTCGTTGAGAGTGGCGCAGTCTCCTCGCACGCCGCTGGAATGTCGAAATAGTTATGTCTTCTCCATCTCTTGATAAATTTGCTAGCGCCGTTCTTGCCGATACTGGCGAGCGGGACCTGATCACCGAAACGGCATCGGCTGGCTACGGGCTTGGTGGAAAGGTGCCCGCTCTCGTGGCCCAGCCGAGGACGCATGAAGCTGTGGCGCGGGTACTCGCACGAGCGAGTGAGGCTGGTCTAGCGGTTGTGCCCTGGGGTGGCGGAACGAGTCGGCGGGGGGGCTATCCCCCGGCGCGCTACGACGTGGCACTCTCGACAACAAAACTCTCGGGTGTCGTTGATTTTCTCCGCGATGATCTGACGGCTATTGTCGGTGCGGGTATGACGGTTTCCTCGTTGAATAGTCTGACGCTTCCAGAGGGCCAGACGGCGGGACTCGATCCACCTTTTTCTGATAGGGCCACTGTCGGCGGAACGATTATTGCCGATCGCTCGGGCCCGATGCGGGTGCGGTTCGGTCGTGCCCGGGATCGCGTGATGAGGATGCGAGTGGCGCTTGCCGATGGCTCGACACAGACCTATGGAGCGCTCGTAGTGAAAAACGTAACTGGCTACGACATGAACCGCCTGTTGGCCGGGAGTTGGGGGACGCTAGCCGTCGTAACCGAATTGGCGATTCGCCTTTATAAAAATCCCGAGCGGGTAGAGGCGCGAGCGGCCGGATTTTCATCTGCAGCAGAGGCCTTTGCAGCCGCAGAAAAGTTGACGCGCATGGCGCTTTCTCCTATGTGGGTCGAGGTGGTGGACGCTGGCCGAATAGCTGACCTTCGTGGGGGATCAGTCGGAATCGGTCTTCCTGGTCCCTGGTGTCTAGCCGCCGCGTATGGTGATTTCAAGGAAGGCCTAATGGAGCAGCTTGGCCGGGTCGAGGACTTGTTCGAAAAACAAGGGGGCGCCGAATTGCATCGTTTCCATCCTGAGGAGGCGACCCGTCTTTCTCGGGCGATGGCGGATTCGCCGGGTGGTGAGTTTATCGATTCGGGCGCTCTAGAATTTCGAGCCTCGGGGCGACTGGACCAACTCCCTCGATTTGCCGCAGCGGCGATTGAAGCTGCCCGGGCGGGCGGGGGGTATCGTCTTGTGTCTGGGGCGCATGCCGCCAGTGGCGTCTATCGGTGTTGGCTCTCACCTGGCTCCGAAAACGTATCGCCGCTCGCAGCCTGGGAGGCGTTTCGGGAAGGCTGCCGCGCCGGGGCGGACCGGGAAAAGGGGAGGGCTGTGCACGTTGCGCTCAGTGCCGCGCCCGCCTCGTTGCGGGATGAGACAGATGTTTTCGGAGAAGACGCGCTCGCCTCGCCCGCGATTGAACTCATGCGTCGTCTCAAGGCCGAGTATGACCCTCAGGGAACGCTCAGCCCCGGGCGTTTCGTTGCCCGCATTTAACATAAGGGAATTATTCGTATGACTAGCGAGGCCGCCTTCCCTGTTCCGGTGTCGGAAAATCCTTTTCTGGGGCCTGACGGGGTGGACCGTGATGTTATTCAACACTGTATCCATTGCGGATTTTGTACGACTAGCTGCCCCACGTTCACCATCATGGGAAATGAGATGGATTCGCCCCGTGGGCGCATTTATCTCATGCGTCTCGTGGTGGATGGCGAGATGGAAGTGAGCGAGACCGTCATCAAGCATCTGGATCGATGTCTGGATTGCCGGGCGTGTGAGACGGCGTGCCCATCGGGTGTGTCTTACGGCAAACTCATTGGTGCGGCGCGAGTGGGAATCGAGAAAGTGCGGAAACGCTCGCTGGGCGAGCGGGCGCTTAGGCGTTTTCTTTTCAGGTGGCTATTGCCGAACCGCCCGCTGCTTAACTTCGCTGCAGGGCTCACTCGTCTCTATCAAACTACGGTTCTGGGTGTTTTGGTTCGGTGGCTTGGATTGATACCTAAAAAGCTGGCGCGCCTTGAGCCGATGTTGCCCGAGGCGCCCGAGGTTGGCGTGATGATGCCGCTTCCGCCCGAAGTTCCCGCTGTGGGCGAGGAGCGACACAGAGTTGCATTTTTCGGCGGATGCCTTCAGTCGGCTCTTTTTGGAGATGTGAACCGCGCCGCTGTACGCACGCTGGCGGCCAATGGTGTGCGGGTAATTTTTCCACGCGAGCAAACATGTTGCGGTGCGTTGCAGGCCCATGCAGGCGATCAGGAAACGGCGAGAGAACTTGCCCGCCGGAATCTTGAGGCGATTGATCCCGATGCTTACGATGCGATAGTTCTTGCCGTATCGGGTTGCGGCGCCATGCTTCATGAATATGCCGAATTACTTGAGGGTGATCCTGTTTTCGCTAAAAAAGCTAGACAATTCAGTGAAAAGGCGATGGACGCGACAGTTTTTCTTTCTCAAATTGGAGTGCGAAACGCGAGACATCCTGAGCCTCAGCGGGTCGCCTATCATCACCCCTGTCATCTATTCCATGCCATGAAGGTTCGCGCCGAGCCCCTTGATGTTTTGCGCTCGGTGGAAAATGCTGAAATCGTGCCGCTCCGGGAGAGTGACTGGTGCTGCGGCTCGGCTGGTAGTTACAATCTGACGCAGACAGAGATTTCAATGAAACTGTTGGATAGAAAGATGGGACATATCCATGACTCGGGCGCTCCGGTACTTTGTACTGGTAACCCTGGCTGCCAGATTCAGATCGGTTTCGGCGCCAAGGAGCGAGAGATCGATCTTCGTGTGGTCCATCCTCTCGTGTTGCTGGATGAGGCGTACCAAGCGGAAGGGTTTTATAATGGCGCGCTGCTTCCTTGATGGCGAAAACGATTTTTAGTTAGATGTTATTTTTCCGTTTTATCTTATTGAGGTGTGTGAGGTGGAGTTGAATTTAGGAAAGGGCCCAGAATGAAATTTCACCGGATACTGCCAGGAATTACAGTTCTCCTCCTCCTAGTGGTCACTGCTTGCTCGAAGACGCCCTATACGGGTCGCGAGCGTCTTCTTTTGCTCTCTGAGGGGCAAGAGTTGAGCATGGGTGCACAGTCATTTAAGAGTTTGATGAAAACAAACGAAAAGAAAATCAACCATGATCCGGCGATAAACGAACATGTTCGCCGGGTGGGGGAGCGAATCGCTCGTGCATCGGGAAAAAAATATAAATGGGAGTTTGTTGTTATACAGGACGATAAAACGCCAAACGCTTTCGTCTTGCCGGGTGGGAAGGTTTTCGTATATACGGGTCTTCTTCCCATCACGCTGAACGAACACGGGCTGGCCGCAGTCTTGGGACATGAGGTGGCGCACGCTATCGCCCGGCATGGAGGCGAGCGGGTGAGCCAGCAAGTTCTTGTCTCAACTTCGATGCTTGCTGTTAGTTTGGCACTATCGAAGAGCGAATCCCGAACTTCGCAAATGACGATGGCCGCGCTGGGCGCTGGCGTCTCGGTGGGATTAATCCTTCCGTTTTCTCGTCTACATGAATCCGAGGCTGATCGGCTAGGTCTGATTTTCATGGCCAAGGCGGGCTATGACCCAAGGCGGGCTGTCGATTTCTGGCGGCGAATGAAAGAAAATTCAGAGAAAGATGGCAATAACAGGCCCCCGGAGTTCCTCTCGACCCACCCTTCGGGAAGCACCCGAATACGCGATATTCAGCGCTGGTTGCCCGAGGCGCTCAAGTATTACAGGCCACGAAATTGAAATTGCTGTCACAATCATCTATTAAACGAATGTTCAAGCTCCTCGATGACCAGTTCAAGGCGAAGTAGGGATGGTTTTAGTGAATTTTGGGGTAAATGTAATGGTTGAGTGCCCGGGTTCACATTATCCGGATTGGAACGATAATTTCATAAGAGGTTATTTGTCAGTCGTTTAGGTGCTCTCACCCGTCATTATTTTACTTATTCGTTTTTTGGTTCTTCCCTTGATAAATGCTATGATTTTCATGTTGGACAAAGATGAGTTGTCTAGTTTTGCAAGGGGGGTGACTGGACTTTAGTAATAGGACTCATCTTTTTAATAGGCTTTAGGCAATGCATTTTTTAAGTCGCTGTAAAGGGGGGCTGATATGGGTCTTCGAATTAATCAGAATATTTCGGCGTTGACGGCGGCGAGAACACTTCAGGCTCGCCAAAAGGCCTTGTCTAAATCTCTTGAGCGCCTCTCGACGGGACAGCAAATTAATAGCGGGGCCGATAATCCATCCGGATTGATTATTAGCGAGAATCTCCGCGTTCAGGGCGACAGCCTTGAAAGAAATATTCAAGGTGATCAGAGAAAAATAAATGAATTGAGAACCGAGGACGCCAAGCTAGGGGAGGCGTTCGATCAGTTGCGCTCAGTTCGCAACCGGGCTCTAGAGGCGGTTAATACCGGCGGCACAGATGCAACGGCCAGGGCGGCGAATCAGACTTCGGCGCAGTCTTCCGTATCGTCCGTGTCAAAGGTGCTCAAAGGCATCGATACGACGGACGAAGGGGTGGACTCCTCTAGTCTTTCAGGGATATCGAGTGATTTAGAAAAGATTGATATTTCCACCCCAAGCGGCGCTCAGAAAGCTCTGGATACCGTAGACGCAGCTATCGAAAAGCTCTCTACCTATCGGGGTGAGGTGGGCGCCCATCAGTCAAACAACCTTGAGGCGGGCGTTCAGCGGCAAGGCGTTGAACTTGAAAACCTCAGGAGCAGCGAAAGTGCCATTCGGGATACGGATTTTGCCGATACAACGGTAGAATTTGTCAAAAACAGGGTGCTCTTCCAGGCGAACGCAGCTGTCCTCTCAAAGGCCAATAAGACGGCGAAATCGGGTCTACAAATTCTTAATTCGGTCGGAAATGGCCCCAGCACGCCGGGGCCCCGAAATCTTCTGGGTATCGCCTAGCTTTCCGATTTTTTCTATCCGTAGTAGGTTCACCACCCGAGAGTGATTTTTTCGTTTAAATATCAATAGATATCAAAGGAGAAGGAATGAACGTCAAGGCAGCCGAAAAAAAACAACGTTGGGCAGTCGTGGACTCGACGGCCATCGGTGTGGACAAAAAATACGAGCCACCCCTGATCATCGCCTGGGGTGTAGATTCCCATGCCGTGGGAACGCAGACGATAACCATGGGCCGCACCATCATTCCGCCACAGGGCCGCAATCAGCGCCACTATCATGTTTGTGATGCGACTTTCTATATCGCCAAGGGGCCTCTCGTCGTTTGGATGGGTGAGGAGAGAGAAGAGCACACCGTTCAGACGGGCAACTTCGTTTATGCCGCAGCGGGAGAAATTCACGGTCTCTTTAATCCGAGCGAGACCGAGGATGCCGAGTTGATTTTCACTTACGGCAATTGTCCGAACCGCGATGCCGCACGCACGATTTATGTTGAAGAGGCATGGCAGGAAGAGGATAAAAGGGACAGTATTCCCGGCTAATACATTTTGCCAATGTTTTGAATTAATAATGAAAGCGGCCGACTCGGAGAAAACCCGGGGCGGCCGCTTTTTTTTGTGAAATGACATGTAGTGGGCTAATTGAGCATAGAGAGTAGTTCTTTGAAGCGGTTTTGTAGGAAAGCCTCCTCGGGCGCTCTCTGGATTGCCCCGTACAATTCACCGATGGCCTTTCCGTGCTCGTCCCGCAGGATGTGCCGCCGCGCAAGGTTCATATAGGGAAGATGCCGTGATTCATAGCGCGACGCGCTCTTGGCTTTTTCGAGCCATTCGACCGCCTCATCGAACTCCTTTAACTCCATGAGATAAGAGCCGATGTCGTTGTAGGGATTCCCAAAATCAGGGTCAATTTCGATGGCCTGGTGGCACTCCTCGATGGCTTCCTCGAAGCGATCTTGAAAAGAGTACATCCAGCCGAGGTAGGTATGTGCATCGGCTGTGGGACAAAACGCGATGGACTCTTTGTAAAGCTCTATAGCCTTGTTGATGTCGCCTTCTTTGTGAGCGTCTGACGCCTCGCTCATTAATTTGAGGGCGTAGGATAGATCGATATTGATACGGGCCTCGTCTTCGTATCTATCTTCAAAAGATTCGGTGGGAAATTTTTCCTGCAAAGTGTGGCCCTCTGTATTCGATATCACATGGGGAATGGCATCTACAACATGCCCGACTAGATGTTATCGCTGTCCGATAAGAAGTCAAGAGATATATAAAAGTTTGAAGTGCAAGTGTTTACATTTTAGACAGTCATATGATTAAAAAAATGAAAAAAATCCCCGGCCTGTTGAGAGCCGGGGATTTTTGAAGTTGTTTGAAAAAATACTACTTTTTCATCCGCTTCTTCTTTTTCTTCACGCGATACCCTTTGTGGCATTTACCGCAATTGGCGCCGACTGTTTTGATGCTGTTCTTGACGCCGCCCATATCCTGGCCATCGGCAGCCAAAGCGAGAACCTCTGCCGAGGTGACAAGGTTCGTGGCAACTTGGGTGAACCCGCTCCAGTTGCCCCATATTTTGTTTGTTGCCGTAGTTTTTCCGGCGAGGGTTTGATGCTTGAAGGTACCGGGTATTTTGCGCGCTAGTTTTGCGATGTCCTCGGCAGCCCACTTAATCTGGCGCATGGGACCGATGCCGCTGCCAGCCCGCATGGTGATTTTGATTCGTTTCATGTTGCCTGCGATGCCGCGCATAACTTTTTTGCGTGCTTCAATTTTCGGATTATTGTACTTGAATATTTGGCCTAGATCATCATTGAGCTTAACGCAGCCTCCGATGAAGCCTGTTGCAAGTACGACGACGGCTAACTTCTTCCAGAATCTAAGTTTCTCCATTTTGCTTCCGCTCCTTCATAAGAATAAACGAGTAACGCTTACTCCCCCCCCTAAACATTTCAAATCTGATTTATTTTTTTGAGAATTTACATCTCGGCAATAGAGGCCGATTTGTAAATCTTAAAACACTTTCTATCGAGAACATGGTAAATATACCATATTCGCGAAGATGGTATATATTATTTAGTAAAAAATTATGGCAAATCCCTTGGGGTTTGTTGTTTAGGGAATCTTCCGTTTAACTCCTAAGAGCCAAGAGGAGCGAATATCTCAAGCAAGTTGTTGGAGGGGTCTCTGAAAAAAAGCTGACGCATTCCGATTTTATGGTTAATGCCGTCTTTGACGAAAATACCCACGGCCTCAAGCCTTACCTTCATGGATTCAAGGTCGCCGCCGCTGAAAGCAAAGTGTGTTTCTCCGGCGCCAGTTCCCGGAATGTTTTCGCCGTTTTCTAAAGTTGTTTTCTCCGTCAGATGAAGCTGGACAGGTCCGACCTGGAACCAATGGCCAGCGTTGGGAAGGTCCGGTCGGTCAATTTCCACAAGTTCGAGCAGGCCGGCATAAAAATCCCTTGCCTCCTCGAGAACATCAACGGCGATGGAAATATGGTGAATGCCGTCAAACATAATGATGCCTCCTGACTGATTGTCTGGCTCAGTCCACAAATTCAGGTTCTGTGTGGTTGGGGATGATTCCGGCCTCGGCTGCGCGGGCAAGAAGTGTGACGACGGCCTGACGTCCCGCCTCGCCGTATGAGCGCGTCCAGTCGTTGACATACATGCCAACGAAAGTATCGGCTTTCTCGCGCGGAAGATCCCGGGCGTAGGCCATGGCGTGGTCCAAGGCCTCTTCTCTGTGCTCAAGCGCATAATTGATGCTCTCGCCCAGGACGCGGCTTACCTCGCGTACGCACTCGGGCCCAAGATCTTTCCTGATGACGTTGCAACCCAAGGGAAGGGGGCCTCCCGTTTCTTTTTGCCACCATATGCCCAAATCCTCGACAAGGTGGAAGCCCTCCTCCTCGTAGGTGAGTTGGCCCTCGTGGATGAGAAGCCCGGCCTCGACTGCGCCGCTTTTTACCTCGTCCATGATGTGGTCAAAATGCACGACACGATGCTTGGGCTCATCGCCTCCCAGGTAGAGGCGAAGTGTGAGGTAGGCAGTCGTCAGAAGGCCCGGCACTGCGATTTCGACCCCGCGAAGCGCCTCCTTGGTCATGGGCTTCCGGGTGATGATGACCGGCCCGTAGCCGTCCCCGAAGCTCGCTCCGTGAGGGAGAATGGCATATTTGTCGGCGATGTGGCAGTAGCCGTGAAAGCTCACCGCGCTGACTTCGTACTTGCCACCGAAGGCTGCCTGGTTGAGTGTTTCTATATCGTGCAACTCGTGAACGAACTCATAGCCGCCCGCATCGATTTTGTCATTCGCCAGGGCGTGAAACATGAAAGCGTCGTCAGAGTCGGGGCTATGGGCGACTCGAATGGTCTGTGGCACGTAAAATTTCCCTTTCATAAATCTATCGGAGGATTATTCTTTGTAGTCTTTCCCTTTTTTCGGATAATCACCCTCGGACGTGGTGCGCAGGAGGGCGCCGATTAAGGCCGCAGTAGCATTGAGGTCGGACTCCATGAACATCTCGGAGGGGCTGTGTGCGTTCCGCCGGGGAAGATTCAGCGTCACGGTCGGAAGCCCGCCCGGAAGCGAGCGGCTCAAGGTGGCGGCGTCCGTGAAGGTGCCGACATAGGCGTCCTCTTGTATGGCAACGCCAGAACTCTCGGCGGCGCGCCGCACCCAGGCGACCATTTCCCGTGAGGGAACGTGGCCCAAACGACTACCCGGCGAAAAATCGTATCGCCTTAGGACAGGTCCTTCTCCCAGGCGTACACCGAGCGCATCGTTGACTCCCGCAGGCCCCTCGGCCCCGACCGTATCGATAACGATGGCCAGATCGGGGGAATGGCGGCCGATTGTGTGGCTGGTCGATAGAACGGACGCCCCGCGCCCGCCAACTTCTTCTTGAACGCAAAAGGCGGCGCTTAGGCGGAGGCGGTTTGCAAGGGCTTTCATATTGAGGAACGCCTCGATGCAAAGGGCGCACCCCGCCCGATTGTCCACCGCCTTTGATTTCCATACGCCATCGCTCAACCCCTCGAACGGACTATGGAAGACACCTTGCGTACCGGGGCCGATGCCGAGGGCAGAGGTAGCTGCGCCGTCCAGTCCGCCCAGGTCAATCCACATATCCTGCACGCCGGGATGCTCTTGCCCGTCCCTGGCCTGGAGGTGCCCCGCTCGTATGTTGACCACTCCGCGATGGAGTTTGCCATCCTCGGTGAGCAGATCGATTTCCTGGCCCGGAAGGGCGGCGTCTGCGACCAGACCCACTTTGTCAAAACGCACTGCGCCCCCGGGCTCGACTTGTCTTACGACGAGGCCCACTTCATCCATGTGGCACTCAATCAAAACGTGGGGAACAGTGTCCACGGCGCTGTGGCGTGCAATCAGATTGCCGAATGCGTCTGAGCGCAGAATATCTGCAGAGGGGTTGAGAATTTCCACGATACGATCGCGGACAGCGTCCTCGCGGCCAGGCGGACCGGGTATGGCGCATAATTCGCGCATGTGTTCGAGAAGTTGCGTTGCCATACGTCTCTCCTCAGCTAAAGATAGTTGTCACTCGAATGAGTGACGGCGGGTTGATTTTGGCATGTGCTGACACCGTTTGCCAAGCCGCCTCGCCTCTAGGGATGGATGATATGCCGCTTTTGGCGGTTTTGCGTCCACTGCCGTATGATGACGTAAATAGCCGTGGATCTTCTGGTTCGGGGAGGTGTTTGGGGAATGGATAAAATGGTGGGAGTTGGCCAAATGGCTCCTGATGTCTTGCTGGAGGATGGGGAGGGGAAGTCAGCTTCTCTATCTGGATTTTGGGAGGAGTCGAGACTCGTCCTCGTTTTTATGCGTCATTTGGGATGAATTTTCTGTCGCGAGCAGATGGCGCAGTTGCGCCGTCATAAAACCGAATTTGAGGAAAGGTCGATTCGGCTTGTTGCCGTGAGCCCCTCCGAGGGGGCCTCGGCCGTGTCGGTGTGCAGTATTTTCGATTTTCCGTTCACCTGTCTCGGCGACCCCTCAGGGGATGCTTACGATGCTTATGGCCTGGAGCGGGGAAATCTTGGGCGGATTATAAGTCCGCGCACTATTTGGCGGGGCTTTTGGGCCTTTGCCCAAGGAAACCGGCAGGGCGCGCCGATAGGCGATAGGTTTCGCCTTCCGGGGGCATTTGTGGTGGACAAGGGCGGAGAATTGTCGTGGGCCTGGCGGGGCCGGGACGCATCTGAGCATGCGCGAGCCTCTGTTATCTTATCGGCTGTCGATGAGTTAGCGAGCGGGTAGGCTGTTTTGTAGGTAGTTCATCTCATTTTCTTATCGATTTTGGAGCCGAAATGGGCGCAAGCGAAACGAAAGAAATTCTGTTGAGCGTTGTGATTCCTTGCTTCAACGAGCGGGATACCATTACTGAAATCGTTGGACGCGTTCGCGCTGTTCCTCTGAATCTTGAAATCATCGTTGTGGATGATGGAAGCGTGGACGGGACAAGGGAGATTCTCGCCGGGCTCGAAGGAGAGGGTGTTCGTGTCCTTTTGCATTCAGAAAACAGGGGAAAGGGGGCGGCGCTCTCGACCGGATTTGAGCTAGCTCAAGGGGATGTGATTGTCATTCAAGATGCGGATCTTGAATACGATCCTTCCGAGTTACCCGAGCTGCTTGCGCCCATTGAAAAAGGGTTGGCTGATGTCGTCTACGGTTCGCGTTTTGGGGGAAAACCCCAGCGGGTCCACATGTTCTGGCACAAGATGGGAAATCATCTGCTGACTTTTTTGACGAATATATTATTTAACTGCACGCTCTCCGATATGGAGACTTGCTACAAAATGTTTCGGCGCGAAGTGATCGAAGGAATGGTCATCGAGTCAATGCGATTTGACGTGGAGCCGGAAATAACCGCTAAAATTTTAAAGGCCAGGAAATGGCGCGTATTTGAGATGCCCATTTCCTACTATGGCCGAACCTACGAGGAAGGAAAAAAGATCACTTGGCGCGATGGTGGCGTGGCGATCTGGACTTTGTTTCGTTATCGCTTCTGGGACTAAGGGTGCCTTGAGCCATTCGGTGTGAAATTATCAAGCCTACTTAAAGTCTGGAAATGATGGCCTCGGCAGCCGATATGGTTCTTTTTGAGGACCTTCCAAGTTTATCGATTACGATGTCTTCCTCCTCAAGCGCTTTCCATACGGAATTTTCGATTCGCTGGCCTGCGGCGGCCTCTCCGATGTGTTTGAGAAGCATCGCACTCGATAAAATCTGACTCAACGGGTTGGCGGATACCCTTGCCGGCAATGTCGGGCGCCGAGCCATGGATAGGCTCGAAATAAGAATATTCGTCGCCGATGTTGCCAGCCGGGCACATTCCGAGCCCGCCGATAGTTCCGCCCCCTAAGTCGCTTGAAATATCCCCGAGCAGGTTTTCTATTACAAGAACATCGTAGTGGGCCGGGTTCTGGACGAGGGTCTGTGCAGCGGCATCGGGGCCGATATTGTCCCCGGGGATGATAATGATGCTGCAGCTTCGCACATCAGCCCCCTTGATGAATGAAAAAACGGCTCCTTATTCATACACTAACGAGTCCCGAAATTGTATGATAGCCGTATTGTTTCGGTCTTTTTTTTTTGCTCGAATTTTTGGGAGGCCTTTGTGGCGCTCAATCAATTAGGAAGTTTAGAGGATCCGGCGTTCGTTGGTTTTCTTGAATCGACACGACCCTATAGCTACAGAATAGGCGGGCAAATAGCAGAGTCTAATGGCGATGTCCAAATTTTTGTGGATAGTGCCGAGCAGCCGTCTCTGTGTGTTCACGGAGGTCGAGGTTGGCTCGCCACGCTGGGTACTACAGAGGCGATTATCGAAAATCTGGCCGACCTGGATCAAATGGCGCTCGGAATGGAGGCGGCGGGCGAGAAACCCTATCATCCCAACGCTCAACAGGAAGAAAGAGTCATGAGGTTGAGCGCGCTTCCAGCCGATGTGCGCGAGGCCATTATATCGAGGCGCCCCCTTGTTCGTGAAACCCCATGCGGCCTCTATATCCTCGCGGAAGATGAATTCACGCCTGTTGTTGATGGTCCGCCAATGGATAGGATTCGGGAGGATGAAATTTCTCTGGTTTCGAGTATGGGGCAGCATGGCGAGCGCGACGCCTATATCACCGAGCGTATTGCACGGGCGCCGCACGCTGCTGTTCATGTTGGCGATGAGTTGGCGGCCTATATGATTGTTCATGCGAATGGCTCGATTGGGATGCTCCACACGATTGAAAAATTCCGTAATCAAAAACTGGGGCGCGCCGTTGCCTCGGCGCTTGCCGCCATGCAGATAGCGCGTGGTGCACCAGTCTATTGCTACATCATCGACGGCAATACGCCCTCGCAACGTGTTTTCGGCAGTTTGGGGTTTCGCCGGGTGGCGGATGTGTCATGGAGCGTTTTTGAGATGGAGAATTAATACGTTTCTCTTGGAGCCTATCGCGTTGCGAAGGTGATGTATTCTTGACGTCTGGCGTCTAGAAAGTTGGCGAGTTGAAGGCGACTTGAATCTCGCGGGCCTTTTCTTGAGTTGTGCTTGATGATGCGAATTTCCTTGTTGAGGCGTCCCGCTTCGGTGAGGGCCTGGTCGGTCAGGGCGTAAAGAGTGATTAAATCACGGAGTTGATTTTCAAGATCTCGTTTTTCCGTGAAAATATCCTGTCCGGATGTACGGATTTTGAGTTTTTTATTGATGTCTTCTATGAGTGAGGAAATATTCAGAATTTTTTTCTTGGTTTCCTGAATTCGAATTTCCCTATATTTTTTAGCCGTTTCGGCGTCCAATTTTTTTGTCTGGGTTGATGGGTCGCCTTTTTTTTCCTGGGAATAAACGCTGCCGGGAAAATCAGAAGGCGATAGGGATGCAGCAGCGAGGGTTATTAATCCGGTCAAAGCGATTTTTAAAGTTTCCATGTTATGTCCTCCACTTCGGCCATTTGTTGTTAGGTGTCGACAACTCTATATATATTAAACCTTTAAGGTGAATGTCTCAATCGTATTCTGAGAAAAAATTGCGCCACCCTCGACAAAACCATTACAGATCAATAACCTAA
This sequence comes from Nitrospinaceae bacterium, assembly GCA_018669005.1. NCBI lineage: Bacteria > Pseudomonadati > Nitrospinota > Nitrospinia > Nitrospinales > Nitrospinaceae > Nitrospinaceae bacterium. Next base: position 25,952 of record JABJAL010000079.1, on the reverse strand, counting down.
TTATCGTCAGATTTTGGGATATCTTTAGAAATACCCGATTATCACTGTTGTATCCAAGGAGACAGTTCATGCAGAAACAAGATCATTTCGACAGGCCGCCCGGCCCCATGGGGGGGATGTGGAGCCTCTGGTATCTGGACCCTGTTCGAACGCTTAAACGAGAGTTCGCCGGTTTTCGAAAAATTCGCCACAAGGCCTTCAAGGAGTTGCTTCAGCCGGGCGACACGGCCCCTCCTGTCAAGCTTAAGACGACCGAGGGTGTTGAGGTGGATTTTGCCGATATGTTGGGGAAAAAGAACATTGTCATCGAGTTTGGCGCCATCACGTGACCGCCTTTTCGCCGGCAGGTGCCTGGCATTGATGAATTATATCAAAAGTATAAGGATAAGGATGTTGAGTTTTTTGTCATCTATTCGAAAGAGCCTCACGCGGGCGAGCGCAGGTATTTTAAAAAATATACGCAACATACCTCCTACGAGCATAAACTTGGCTACGCAAAGGAGCTTGTTGATATTTTCGGAATGAAGGTGCCTGTTCTCGTGGATGATCTTGACGAGGCGGTGGTGGAGTCCTTCGGGCGCATGCCGAATATGGTCTACGTCATCGATAAGGATGGAAAGATCGCCTACAAATCAAACTGGACGGAGGAGCCTCGGATCGACTTGGTTCTTGATGAACTGGTGAAAGAGCAAGGGGTTAGTGCTGGCGCCTAGATTCTATTGTCGATAGAAAAAACGCGGCCCCCCATGGGGAGGCCGCGTTTTTTTGTTTAGCTGAATTTTTTCTCGTCCGGGAGGAAAAAGGCGAATCCCATGCCGATGACCAGGCAAATGGGAAGCGCCCAGAAGGTCAGGAGAAGGCCAATGTCCTCGGCGACCCAGGTGAGCGGGATGACTGATATGCTCGCGACACCCCACGAGGCCCCGAGGGTAAGCGAGCTGGCGAATCCCCTGTGCAATGGCAAGAATTCCTGGGCATAGGCCATGCCGACGCCCATGGGCATGTAGAGACCAAAGCCCAAAATGGAAAGAAAGACCAATGCCAGGCCTGGCGTTGCCGCGAGAAATCCCACCAGGCTCAAAATTGAAATGGCGATTCCACTCACAATTATCTGCCGCTTTCCAAGGCGGTTGGCGAGTGCGCCCCCGACCATTACCCCTGCCATCCCAAAGAAAAGAAGCAGCGAGTTGGCGATTCCGCCTTGCCAAAGGCCGAGCCCCATCTCGACATAGAGGGTGGGCAGCAGGCCTTGCATGTTCACCGTAACGACTGCTCGGGAGATTGTGACACCGAGCAGGATGGAGAGTGGGTGTCTCGCTTTCCAGAGTGCGGCCCCGAGGCCCCGGAAAATATCTTTGTCATGCGACTTGGCGGCCTCTGGTTTTGGCAGGCCGCTCAAGATGCCGATAACGGCGACGATGTTCACGAAGATGTAGAGCCAGAGCCATTCCATCCCCCACCATTTGGCGATGAAAAGGGCGATGATGGGCCCCAGGGAAAAACCGAGCCTCCCGCCCGAGACGAAAAAGCTGACGGCGAGGCTTCTGTGCCTGTCACTAAGCGAGCCCGCCCGAGAGGCCATATCGGGGTGCGCTATTCCTGCGAGCACCCCACCAATCGGGATCGATATGGCCACCCAGGTATATGAGGGCAGCCACCCTACCGCCGTCATGAAAAAAGAGCTTCCGATGAGGCCGATGGCCAACCAGGGAAGCCTGGGCCACCTGTCGGTGATGATGGCGGTGAAAAGCTGGGTTCCCGCGACGAAAAAGGCGAGCAGACCCACCAGAACACCCGCAGCCCCGAGATCGATATTGAACTTTTCGCTTAAAAGAGGAAGCAGGGGTGAGAGAAAGCTTATCTGGCTGTCCACGACGAAATGCGCCAGGAACAAAAGACCGATGGCGCCCCAGGGGGCAAGTTCGTTCTCTGTCTCGTTCTTCTCGTTGATGTCGTGGCTCATGCGGCGCTCTCTGGCCTGGGGGTGTCTAGATTTTTACTCACCTGGTGAAGAATAAATGCGATGACGCTCGATATGCCGAACAGCACGGCATAGAAAAGAAACGAAAACCTCAGGCTCACGGCCTCGGCGACGAGTCCGCCGATGAGCGGCGATATTGTGCTTGCCCCCTCGTTTATGGCGTAAACAAGGCCGATGGCACTGGCACGCTGTCTTTCTTCCACCAATTCGGTACCCACGGCAAGCACTAGACTAGGCACCGGTGTGAGGAGGACGCCCACGGAGATTATGGCGCAAATTACGCCGAGAGTCGTCGTTGCCAGTGAAATAGAAGCCAGCGCAAGCCCGCAGAACAACGTCAGGACAAGGATGAACATCGTCTTGCTTCCCTTATCCGACCAGCGGCCTACGATGATCGTCGTTAGTGTGCCCATAATGAAATAGGAGGATATGGTCCAGCCAACGCTCTGGGTGTCGAAACCAAAATTTTGCGCCAATAAAAGCGGGAGGAACGTCATAAGCCCTCTGAAGCCAGTGATGCGAAAGGTGGAGAGAAGAATTAAAAGAATCAAGGGTTTGTTTCTTACGAGGGCGCCCAGGGTCGCACTCGCCGCTTGTTTCATCGAGCGGTCGTCGCGCGGTATGTCCTCGAACAGGCGCCAAATGATTATCGCCATGATAACTCCTGGGATAAGCGCCAGATGAGCGGCCATACGCCAGCTGGCAAAATAGACGGTCATCCATCCCACAAGGACGGGGGTAATAATGCTTCCGACATCGCCGCCGCCTGCGAAGATTGCCATGATGAAGCCGCGTCGCTCGGGGCTCTCTCTGGTGATGAGTGCGATGGCGGGGGGATGATAGGCTGAGCATCCTAGGCCGCTAAAAAAGACAAAAATCAGAAATACGCCATAAGTCGGAGAAATCCCGTAGAGGAATACAGGGATGGACTGCACAAGCAGCGAGATGGTTAGCACAGTGCGCCATCGCCCAAGGTAGTCGCCCAGAAATGATATGGGAAATTGAAAAATGCCGTTGGCAAAGGCATATAAAGACGCAATTATGCCTACTTCTACATAGTTTAAATTAAATTCGGTGGCGATTATCGGGATAATCGGCGTTAGAAAAAAAAGGTAAAATGAATTAACGCCATGGCTCGCAGCAATGGCGGTAATCTTTGTATCTTTCGCCGAATCCATCCAGGATGGTCCCCGGTGCTAGGGTGTGCCGCAAGGCAGAGGAGGTTTTATACGCTTGTGCGGCTAAATGGGTCAATGAATAGCATGGACCAGGGGGCAGGAGGTGGCGTTTTGCAACAACCGCCTAAATTTGACGATAAAACGGCCCGCCGGGTGGAGGAGGTCTATTCCACCCCGGATGAAGAGGGTCAACGCGCTTTTGTGATGGAGGCGCTGGCGCCCCGCAACGGCGAGCGGGTGCTCGACATTGGCTCCGGGCCCGGCTTTGTTCTGCGCGATATTGCCGAGGCCGTCGGGCCATCGGGCCGGGCGGTTGGTGTGGACCCGACCGGGGCGATGAATGAGCTGGCGCGGGCAAGGTGTGCCGGGCTTGTAAATGTAGAAATCAAAGAGGGGGATGCCAACTCTGTCCCTGCAGGGGCTGGCGAGTATGACGCAGCCGTTTCCACCCAGGTTTATGAGTATGTTACCGACATCGAGGCGGCGCTCTCGGAGCTTAACCGCGTTCTTAAGCCTGGCGGGCGGGCGGTGATTCTCGATACCGACTGGGACTCGCTCGTGTGGAGCGCGAGGGATGAAGAGCGTGCGCGCCGCATCCTGAAGGCCTGGGACGCACACCTAGCCAATCCGCACCTTCCCAAATCGCTCTCGGCCCAGCTTCGCGCGGCGGGCTTTGAAATCGAGCGTCGAGATGTTTTTACGTTCCTCAACCCCGAATACGATCTTGAAAGATATAGTTGCCGAATGCTGAACATCATTGTCCCCTTTGTTATCCGATACGGGGACATACCTAAAGAGGAGGTGAAGGCCTGGGCTCGGGAGCTTGAGGAGCTTGGCGCCGAGGGGAAATATTTTTTCAGCCTCAACCGCTATCTTTTCGTCTGCCGAAAACTCTAAAGCAGCTAGAGGCCTAATCCCTTACGCTGGAACAACGCAAACAAGAGCTTGAATCTGCCTTCCTCCCTCGCGGGAAGTATTAGTAGCCACCCCCTGCAACGAGACGCCACACCTGAGCTACTACAAAGCACAGAGCAAAACCCATCACGACAGGCAAAAGGGCGGAAACCGCCGTCCACTTTCCGCTCCGCGTTTCCTTCCAAATGGTGTAGATGGTGGTCGAGCAGGGGTTGTGAACGAGACTGAATAGCAGAACGTTTACGGCGATTAAGAGGTTCCATCCGCCTCCCTTGAGGAGTTGGGCGGTGGCCCCTTCGGAATCGAGTTCGAACATCACGCCCGACCCCTCGCCCACACCCGTCATTCCCCCGCTCAGCACGGTGAGCATCAAGATCGTTGGAATAATGATCTCGTTGGCGGGAATTGCGATGATGTAAGTCAGGAGAATGAGGCCGCTCAAGCCGACCATATATCCAAATGGATCGAGCCAGTTCATCATGAGTTGCGCCAGGCTGATATCACCAATCGGGATATTCGAAATGAGCCACAGAAGCGCCCCGGCCGGCAAGGCAAAGATCACTGCGCGCCATAGAACGAGTAGGGTGCGGTCGATCATCGATGTGTAGATTGTTTGAAATATGCGCGGCGGGCGGTAGGGAGGCAATTCGAGGCTGAAAGTAGAAACCTCTCCGCGGAGAACCGTCCTGGAGAGAAACCAGGAGGTGGCAAATGTGAAGAACACGCCCAGCATGGCCACCGAGACAACGGTCAGGGCCGAGAGCAATCCGGCAAGGTGGGCTGGGGCCAGACCGCCTATGAAAATAGAGGAGATCATTATCTGCGTGGGCCAGCGTCCGTTACAAAGCGCAAAATTGTTGGTGATGATAGCAATCAGGCGCTCCCGGGGGCTTTCGATGATGCGTGTTGCAACCACTCCGGCGGCATTGCAGCCAAACCCCATCGCCATCGTCAGCGATTGCTTGCCGTGGGCCCCCACGCTTCGGAACATGCTGTCGAGATTAAAGGCCACTCGCGGTAGATATCCAAAATCCTCAAGGAGGGTGAACAACGGGAAGAAGATCGCCATTGGCGGCAACATGACGCTTATGACCCAGGCGGTGCCAAGGTACATGCCGTCAATTAAAAAACCATCGAGCCACCAGGGCATTCCGATGAAAGCCGCGCCGCTTTTAAGCATGGGGTGAATATTTTCGAGAAGAAGCGTGGCAAGCATGGCCGAGGGTACATTCGCCCCCGAGATCGTCAGCCAGAGGATAACCGTGAGGGCGAGCACCATGATCGGAAATCCAAAAATTCGGCTCGTCACCAGACGATCGATGGTTCGGTCCAAATCGAATTTCGGCTCCTGCCCGCTTCGCGACACTGCACGGTCTGCGATGTGGGCGGACTCGGTATAGATAGTTTCCATAAGCGTCTGGTGAAAGTCGGCACCGATGTTCCAGCGAAGCGAGGACGCCTCGGCGAGGATCTTATCGCTCTTCGTGGTGTCCCATGGCGCATTTAATCTCGATGCTGCCGTTTGCATGTGCGTTCCGTCTTCTGCTGTTTTAGGTGCCAGTATGTTTTCCAACTCACCGCTTTGGACGGCTTCGACTATCCGCTCATCGGCGTCCAGAAGACGAAGGGCTATCCAGCGGGCGTTAGGCAGTTCGGGAAACCCTTCGCTAACAGTGCCTGCTAGGCTGTCCACTGCGGATTTCAGGGGAAGAGACTGCCCCTTTATCCTTCGCGGCTTGCAAACAATCTGACCTGTTGCCACCTCGGCGATTGTCTTGTTGAGGAGATCCAGCCCCTCCCCGAAGCGGGCCGATGTGGCAACTACGGGTACACCCAGATCCTTGGCCAGACGTCGCTCGTCGACCGCCAATCCGTGCCGCTTGGCCTCGTCCATCAGGTTGAGGCAAACGACTGCGCGATCCGTTATTTCGAGCACCTGAAGAACCAGGTTGAGGTTGCGCTCGATACGGGTGGCGTCCACCACGATAACGGTCACATCCGGCTGCCCGAAGAGGATGAAGTCGCGGGCGATCTCTTCATCGTAACTGGTTGAGAGCAACGAGTAGGTACCCGGCAGATCTACTAGTTTGTAACTCTGCCCGCCTATCGAGTAGCCGCCTTCTGCGCGGGCGACAGTTTTGCCGGGCCAGTTGCCGGTATGCTGACGGAGGCCGGTCAGGGCGTTGAAGACGGTGCTCTTTCCTGTGTTCGGGTTTCCGGCCAGCGCCACGACAAAATCCCAGTTCTCCATATCGACGCCGAGCTTGATGAGGTTCTCGGCGTTGTGAACAGGACAGTATTCGCAGGCGGCCGCTGGTTGACTGCTCATGTGGTGACTCCTTGAGGTTCGTTAATCTGGACCATCCCGGATTGCTCACGCCTGAGCGCAATTACGGCGCCCCTGATTCGGTAGGCGGTGGGGTCTCCGGTGGGGCTGTTCATTTCGCAAGTTACCTCGGTGCCTGGAATAATGCCCAAATCGAGCATGCGCCTCCGCTGGGAGCCTCTGCAGGCGGGAGAAATACTAGCGACCTCGGCTTTTTCCCCGGGCTTAAGATCGGCGAGTGATTTGAGGGAAACGCTCATTTCCTGCCCCTCGGGTACAGGGTGGACAGAAAGGTTGGCCGCAACGACAGGGGCGAGCGTGTATTCGTGTGCGTCGGCCTCGAAACGAATTTCTTCGGGCCCGCTCTCAAGTACACGAACGCGCATGCCTGGGTGTAAATCCTTGGCTACGAGTTCGGCGTGGATCGCCTGAGGCTCGTCTTCGACATGGACAATCGCGGCAAGTTTGCCGGGAGAAAGTTCAGTCAAGGGTGTTCCCTGGGGTGGGGGAATGTCGCCATGCGCCGTCGGGATGGGGTCGCCATGAGGGTCGAACAATGGGTTTCCCATCTGCGCCGCCAGAACCTCTGATTCCTCGGGCGTGGTCTTGTGCTCGCGGTACTCGGCACTTTGGTGCCACTCGGCAGGATCAAGGTTTGTCTCATCGGATAGATAGCGCTCTAGGAGACGGTGAATTCTGATGGTGCGCAGGGCATAGCCTCGGCCCTCCTCGGTGACCACATAAGCACCCCGCGCCGATGTCACGAGTTTTAACTGCTCAAGGCGAACGAGAAGTTGCGCGGCTCGGTTGCCCGAAATGCTCAGGACGCCTGAGATGCTGTGGAGGGTGCAGGGCAACTGGCGGTACTCACAGTCGTAGACGTGCTTGAGGGCGTCCTCGATCAGGATGCGTTCGGTGGCTCGAAATGTTCTCAACCAGGGCCAAAAAAATCCCCGAACAGGCCAGAAAAGTACCACGGAGAGGAGCGTGATAATGCCGGCGATGATGAGTGCTGCAAGCGGGTCGGTCATGTGTCTCCTCGTCGATCTATTTTCAGGTTTTCACTATTGATAAATTTTAGGGCGTTAATGTGCTAAAAATATTATTAGCCATGTCTAAATTAATTTCAAGTCCTATTTGTGATTATTGTCTTAAAAGAGATCTTTTCCTTCCTCTAGGAATCTCAGCGAGAGAATATGAGATGAAATATCGGTGCGGTAACTATTTGTAAGATATTGATAAATCGTTATTTATGAATTTTTTCGAAGTCAGGTGACAAATTGCCCCAGTAGAATAAGTGTGCCGGGCAGGAACTGTCCGAGGCCCCGAATCCGGGAGCGGGCACGGCATTGTTCCCCGTTTGTTTTTGAGCTAACGCGAGAAGCGCACGAGCAAGCCTCTCCTCATCACCGGGCTTGGTGGATGCAATCACCTGCACCCCGATGAATTTTGTATGTCGTCTGAAGTAGTCGATATGCCAACGGAGCGTTTTGTCGCGACGGGCGTGCCGCGCCACCCGTGCAGGAAGCGCCCGCATGGATCTGCCCGTATAGGTGTAATAGCCCGCCGGAAAAACAAAGCGCCCGAGCGCGCCCACCTGGATACGCCGCTCTTTGCCGAGATGAAGAACGAGATGATAAACGCCTGAGGGGGGAAGTGATTTGAATTTTTTGGGTAGTGGCGAAACTTTCTTCACCCCGGCAGGGTGCCCGTCGCATCGATCTCGACGAGCATGTCGGGGTGAGCCATGCCATCGATGATGAGCCCCGTCGAGGCTGGGGCGTACTCGCCAAAAAATTCGGCAATGACGGCGTAGACGGGCTCTCTGTGAGCCCGGTCAGTGACATAGGTGGTGAGCTTGACGACGTGCGAGAGGTCGCCACCCGCCTCTTCCATCAATATTTTGATGTTCTCGCATGCCTGCCTGGCTTGGGCAGAGGCGTTGCCGGGCGTTATCGGCTCGCCGTCGAGACCAAAACCGGTCTGCCCGGCCAGATAAACCGTGTTCCCCGAGACGACGGCACGCGAATAGCGGCCTGGTGCGTTGGTGGCGTTTATCTGTCGCAAACGTTTATCGGCCATGGCGAATTGTCCTCTTTTCAAAAAAATGAGTCTTAACCCTCAAACATTTCCGCCGAGGCGACTTCGATGAGGTTGTTCTCGGGATCGCGAAAGAAAATCTGCGGGTAGCCATAGGGCTCGTCATGAAATTCGATGCCGTGCTCACGAAGATTTGCCTTTACGCCAGCAAGATCGTCGGTTAGTAGGCCAAAGTGGTGGTCCATGTAGCTGTCCTCGTTCTCGCTGATGGAATTCTTGACGTGTCCTTCCCGCAGTTTTGACAAATGAATGTGGTGTCCCTCGCCGGATTCGAGCCAGTAGCCAGGGAAGGGGAATTCGGGACGAGGCAATTCGGGAAGGCCCAGTACGTTGACGTAGAAGTTGTGCATGGGCTCTAGCTCTCGGCAATAAATACTGAAGTGTTGAAGAAGCTTGATCTGGGCCATGATTTCATATCTCCTCGAAGATGCCATTGTTCAGTGTAGTTAACCATTATGAAGATGAAACGCCGCATGTTTCAAGCCGCCGTATGTATTGGAGAAATTAGATTTTATTCACTTGAAACAAGTGTCGCCGGGCACCTCTGGGCTCATGTTTGAGTGGAATTAGGCAATCGAAATCGTGATATTATTAGCAGGCAGTGTTGTTATCACCGTAAAGGAGTCTGAATTTGTTCGTTCACTGGTTTCGCAGGCGTCTTGGATGGTTTCTTTATCTGGGGGGAATCGCCCTTCTTGTTTATGAGATCTATCTCTGGCGGCAAGACGGGATTTGGAATCGCTACCCGATAGCGTTGATGGTGGAGGAGTTCGCGCATTCGGTGTCCATCGTGATGGACCAAATCCCCGGGGCCCAGGCCGAAGGGGTGGAGATGTGGTCGAGATTCGAGAATTCGGACTTGCCCTACTATGTCGCACGTTTTTTTAAAACGATTCCCATATCGGGATTATTTATGGTCTTCGGCTATTTCGGCATTAGGTGGGACAAATACCTGGGGCATCACAAATAAATCACTGGGCGCAAATATCCGCTTATTCGCCGCACAGGAGCCCCAGGGCCAGTGAATTTCTTTTGCCTGTTTTATTCTTAAATCTAATCCTCGGGGTTTGCTTCCTTGATACGTGCATTGATCGCATCAACCGTGAAGAGTTCGCGGTCTTTGGCCAACTCGGGATTATGTACCGAGGAGAAAACTTCAAGGGCCATGCCTGGCTCGTCGGTGCTCATCATCTGAAGCATATGGGGGACGTCAGCTTTCACATGAACAACATCGCCCGGAGATAGTTGACGGATATCGCCGTCGAGGTTGAATTCCCACTCGCCAGCCTGGATGTAGAAGATTTCCTCCTCCCCGGGATGCGTGTGCATCTTTGTTGGGGTGCCGCCCGGCTCGGTAATGAGGTGCTGAATCTGCATGGTGTCGCCGAAAATTCTTCTATGTGTAACGCCTGGTCGCTCGTTCGTTACAGGAAGCATGTCCCAGTTATAAAAGCTCATGTCGGTTTCCCTTTCCGTTAGAATGAAAGAATATCAATGTTGCAAACCTACCTAAGTTTCATGGAAATTCCAATTGCGTGAAAAATGGCTGGTGTGGTTTTATTTCTTTGTCCTGAATAACTCCAGCCAATAACGCCCTTTATGGACTGAAATGGTGCGCAGGGTTTCCCTGGGGTGAAGAAATGCATAACCCAGGTGTTTTCCTGCCGAGGTTCGTAGCGAATAAAACTTCATCGGGGCGAAGCGTTTGATGAGATCTGAGATTTTGTCTGCTCCCGTCATACCCGAAATATATTTCGAGGGGTTCATGACAATGCCCATTGGTGTTTTTAGCGGTTCAAGCAGAACCCCTATCCGGGTGGATGAGGTTGCCGTCTCTAAAAGATATTCTGCATAGAAAAACTCCAATTTTCGAAGGTTGCGATCCGGCGAATTTATGGGCTCGACTTTTAGTTTGTAGACGCTGTTTGGATTCGATGTGATGGCGATAATTTTTCCGCATCCCGAGAGCAAGACCATTGTGGCGAGCGCCAGAAAAATTCTGGTCAATTGATATCGATTTTTTGATTCTTCTCGCAAAATTGAGTTCCTCCGTATCCTGCACATATAACACGTGTAATGTTTCATATTATCGCCCCTGAGAAAACATCGGCCCGAAAAAATGGCCGCCTCCCCAAACTAGCGGCCCGGCAGCGCTTCGGCTACACTCCTGTGTCACGCCGCGAAAGGGTGAGTGGTATGGCTGGGCGGCTCTCGGGTGCGCCCGGCTCTTATTTTAGATCTCAAAGGAGATGATGAATGCGATTCTCAGCAGCCCCGGGTAATGGATTCGACCAGAAGGTAGATGCCCTGGTTTTTCTTGTGGATGACAAACGGATACACGACCGGCTCGATAAGGCGCTGGCCGGTGCGTTGACATCCCTCAGGAAGCGAAAGGTTTTTGAGGGTAAAACGGGACAGATCGCCTCGGTCGCGGTCCCAGCCGGAAAGTCAGTCCTTGGCGCCGGATTCGTGGTGCTCGTTGGCCTAGGAAGCATGGCGGACAGGGATGCCGAGGTGGTGCGGCGGGCCTGTGCCACGGGCGCCAGGCGCGCCCGCACTGATGGCGCCGAGAAGATTGCCATCTCTCTCGTTGACATAGTGCGCGATGGAGCGATGTCTCCTGAGCTCACGGGGCAAAGCGCAGCCGAGGGCGTTTCTCTTGGTCTCTACCGGATGGAAAAATACAAGAAAAAAGATCCGAAAGGCAAAAAAGAAATTTCGCAGGCCGTTTTGTGCGGAGGAAAAGCCTCGGTCTCCGGTCTTCGAGCAGGAATCAAGGTTGGAAAAGCCCTTGCCGACGGCACCGCCTATGCGCGGGATCTGATCAACACGGCGAGCAATGAAAAACGCCCACCGGTTCTAGCCGCCGAGGCGCGCCGCATGGCCCGCCGCGAGGGGCTAAAGTGCACGATTCTGGATCACAAGCAGGCAGAAAAATTAAAGATGGGCGCTCTTCTGGCCGTGGGAAAAGGAAGCACGGCCCCGCCCCGTCTTGTTGCCATCGAATACCGCCCGCGCGGCTCAAAGGCGCAGCCCATTGCGTTTGTGGGCAAGGGAGTAACTTTTGACACGGGCGGCATCTCCATCAAGCCGAGCGGCGGGATGGAGCTGATGACCACCGACATGAGCGGGGCCGCCGCCGTACTGGGCGCAATGGTTTCCGTCGCGCGCATTAAACCTAGCGTGCCCGTGGTTGCCGTGGCCGTCTTGGCCGAGAACATGGTGGACGGCGACGCCACCCGGCCCGGCGACATTATAAAGGCGATGAGCGGCACGACGATCGAAATTCACAACACCGATGCCGAGGGCAGGCTCGTTCTGGCCGATGCCCTTCACTACACCAAAACAAAATACAAGCCCCAGTGCATGATTGATCTCGCCACCCTGACGGGCGCCTGCATGGTGGCGCTTGGCAAAAGTATTACGGGAATGTACGGCACCCACGATGAGTTGATATCGCGCGTCTCAGAGTTAGGGGAAGAGACCGGCGACCGTGTGTGGCATATGCCGCTGTTCTCCGAGTTTGGCGAAATGATGAAGGGAGAGCTGGCCGATCTGTGCAACATCTCGGGCCAAAGGTGGGGCGGCGCGAATACGGCGGCCGCATTTCTCCAGCATTTTGCCGAGGGCACCCCTTGGGTCCACCTCGACATAGCCGGCCCCTCGCACACAGGAAAGAGCGAGCCCTACCGCCCCGCAGGCGGAACGGGTGTCGGGGTCCGAATCCTCGCCGAGTTGGCGATGAGCTGGAAGCGCCTTCCCAAGCAAAAGGGCAAGGCTTTTGGCACGAAGTAAAATTTCGTAGATAAAAAGGGGCCGTCTTCTCTTGGAGGGCGGCTCTTTTTTTGCCCGTAATTCCATTTGATGTCATTCTGAGCGCCAGCGAAGAATCGACTTTTGATTCATAAAACAGCAGACCCTTCGCTGGCGCTCAGGGTCAGAGGGCCAAAGCCCTCTCAGTAAAACTCGTTCCCGCTGTCACACCACGCGCCGGAGCTCAGCCCCGCTTGGCGATATTGTCGGCAAAGGCGATGACGCGCTCGCCGTCCTTGACCATGGCGATGTCGATCATGCGGCCCTGGAAGGAAACGGCGCCAGCGCCAGCGCGCTCGGCCTCATAATAAACGTCGATCATCTCTCTCAAATAAGCCACCCGCTCAGGGTCTGGCGAGAATACCTCGTTCAAAATTTCGACCTGGTTCGGGTGAATCGCCGCCTTGCCCACGTAGCCAAGCTCCCTTGCATGAATCGCGTCGGCGCGGCAAGCATCGGGGTCTTTAAAGCGGGTAAAGGGGCCGTCGGTGGGAAAGGGAACGCCTGCGGCGCGCGAATCGGCCAGGGCTTTGCTCCTCACATAGAGAAGCGTTTGCCCGTCGGGGCGGTATTCACAACCCAGATCGTTGCTCATGTCCCCCCCCTCGGCGCTTCCGATGCCGATGCCGACGACGCGGCTGGCCGCCTTGCAGATATCAAAGCAGTTGTAGAGGCCAAGGGCTGTTTCAATAAGGGCGATGATGCCGATGGACTCTGGCTCAAGGCCCCGCTCGTTTTCTAGCCGGGTCAAAATGGCGTCCGCCGTGCGGATGTCGGCGGCGGAGTTTGTCATTGCGAGCTTGATGGCGTCGAGCTCAGGGATTGCGATGGCCTCTAAATCGCCCTCCAAAAGGCCGGTTGTGGTGTCGTTGACGCGGACGGTAATGACGGGGGGGCCGCCTTCGGTGGCGGCGGTTTCTTTCATGGCCTGGGCGACCATGGGCCGCGCGCCTTTTTTCATGTCGGGGGCGACCGAGTCTTCTAAGTCGAACAGGGCGGCGTCGGCGCCCGAGTGGGGAGCCTTGGCGAGCATTTTTTCGTTGCTGCCGGGGGTGAAGAGGAGCGATCTGAGTGGTGTTGAGGGGTCGGGTCTTGCCATGTCGTTTAAAACTCCAGTTGTGAGAGGTTCATGCTTTCGAGCGCGGCGCGGACCGCGGCGGCGAATCGGCCTGCCGCCATGCCGTCGTTGGCCCGGTGATCAAACGTTATTGATAGGCCCATGGTGGGCCTTACTCCGACACCCCCGCCGGGAAGGGCCACAGCCCGCGGGGCAACGGCGCCTGTGCCGATGATGGCGACCTCGGGGGGGTTGATGATGGGGTTGCCCCAAAGGGCGCCCGAGGCGCCGAAGTTCGTCAGGGTAATGGTTCCCTCTTTTACCTCATCGGGGGCGAGATTGCCCGTGCGGGCTCTGGCTCCAAGATCGGCCAGGGCGAGGGCGAGATCTCCAAAGCCCAGGGCGTCGGCATCTTTTAAGACGGGGACCATGAGGCCCACGGGGGTGTCCACTGCGAGGCCAAGGTTGACGTAGCGCTTGATGGAAAGAGCGTCATCTTCAAAGCTGCCGTTTAGGCGCTCGTTTTCGGGGTCGCGGAGGGCGGCGATTACGGCGAGGGCAAAAAAGGGGTTGTAGCTGAGTTTTACGCCGCGTGTTTGCTCGAATTCGTGTTTATGTGCGGCTCGCCAGGCGGCGATGTTGCTCATGTCGACTTCAAGAAAAGTGGTTACCTGGGGGATTTGTTGGGCCGAGCGGGTGAGGTTCTCGGCGATGCGCCGGCGAAGGCGGCTCAAGGGCTCGGCGCGCTCGCGGTCTTGTGTCTCGGCGAGGGGTGAGAATGTAAGATCAATAATATCAGATGGTTGAAAGCTGCCATCGGCGATGAAGCGCTCGACGTCCTTGGCCGTCACCCGGCCCCTTGTGCCACTGCCGGGCAAGGCTGCCACCGTGCCTAGATCGAGGCCATGCGCTGCCACCAGGCGCTGCACGCGGGGCGAGAGCCACGTGTTGCGGGTAGAGAGCGACATGTGGCTGTCAAAGTCTTGAGGCGAGGTGGACTCATTGCCTGAGTGAGGCGGCCTTTGAGCAGGGCCGGAAGATGCGGGTTCGTATTTCTCCAGTTTTACCGGCGCCACCGGGGCTGTCCATTCATTTGTCTTTGGCGGGCCACTTTGGGAGGGTAGGCTAAACTGTTCTTCTGTAATTTCTTCCTCTGTTTCAAGGATAGCCAGCACTTCGCCCACAGCGACAATTTTTTCCGAGGCTACCAGAATTTCCTTGAGCATCCCGCTGGCAGGTGCCTCAATCTCAAATTCCACTTTATCGCTTTCTGCCGAAAGTAGTGGATCTCCCTTGAGAACACGATCTCCCACCGATTTTTTCCATTCAATGACTGTGCTTTCGTGAACGCTGCTCCCCATCTGGGGCATTCGAACACGCGCCTGGTACATGTCATTCCTCAAGGATTGTGGGATTTTTTCCCCGATCAGATAAAACCTATGGCTGTTAGTATGCAGCCAAGTCCCTGAGTGCGTCGACCACCATTTCCGTACCCGGAAGATATGCCTTCTCTAGGGGCGGACTCATCGGAACAGGAGTGTCGATGGCGCCCACTCGCCTAATTGGGGCGTCAAGGAATTCAAAAGCCTCCTCCGCCACGATAGAGGCAAATTCGCCGGCGACACCTCCACGCTTTCGGGCTTCGTGAAGGATGAGTAGCTTTCCCGTTTTCCGGGCACTATTCAGTATGGCGTCTTTGTCGAAGGGGAAAATCGTGCGCATGTCGATTACTTCAACCTGGACGCCGTCTGATTCGAGAATATCAGCAGCATCTAGGGCTTCTAGCACAGTCGTGCCAAAGGTGATGAGGGATAGATCATCTCCCTCTCTTAATATCCTCGCCTCGCCGAAGGGCACGGTGTAGTCCTCATCCGGGATGTCGGGTCTAAGCACTTTCGGCAGTTCATCAATTGGATAGTTGTAAAATTTTTTATATTCCAAAAAGAGCACGGGATTGTTGTCCCGTATGGCTGTTTTCATCATGCCTTTAGCGTCGTAAGCGGTAGTCGGCGCGACAATCTTGAGGCCCGGCGTGCTGAAGAACCATGGTTCAGGATTCTGGCTGTGGAACGGACCTGCACTGGTGAGCGATGCCGATGGGAGTCGTAGCACTATTGGTACTGGTCCCATCTTCCTGTAATGGTTGCCGCCAGCAAAATCAACGATCATTTTGAAAGATTCGGTCACGAAATCGGCGAATTGAAATTCCACGATGGGGCGCATTCCATTCAGGGCGGCTCCAATGGCGGCACCTGTGAATCCCGCCTCGCTCAACGGCATATCAACGACACGTTCGCGGCCAAAGCGTTCCTGAAATCCCTTGGTGATATAGAAGGCACCACCGCCGAGGCCGATATCTTCCCCCAGGAGGAAGACGGAATTGTCGCGCTCCATTTCTTCCCACATGGCGACACTTATAGCTTCACGATATGTCAGTTGACTCACGCAGTTCTCCTGTCGATCGTCCTCTAATCGGGTGCATAAACGTCGTCCTCGACAGACTCGGGACTTGGAAACGGACCCTTCAGGGCCTCGTCCCTTGCCTTTTCAGCGTCTTGGCGTGCACGTGTATGGGATGCTCCGATCTCGTCTTCCGTTGCGATTTCATTTGCAAGTAAATATTCGTCGAACCGCTTCACCGGATCTCGCTCTTCATTCCATTTGTTGAGGTTCTCCATGTCCACGTAGTCAGAAAATTTGTCGTAGACCGAATGACCTACAGCGCGGATTGTGACGCTTTCTATTAGGGTGGGACCATCTCCTTTTCGGGCTCGTTCAAGTGCTTCGCCGCAAATCTTTCTCATAAGAAGAGCATTGGTTCCGTCGATCAAGTAGCCGGGCATGCCGTAGCCCGGCGCTCTCAAAACAAGCGATTCGCAGGCGAATTGCTCTGTTAAAAGTGTTTTGAAAGCAAATTGATTGTTGTCGATTATGATAACGAGAGGAAGTTTTTGAACGGCCGCTAAGTTCATGCCCTCGTGTACGTCGCCTGCGCTTGAGCCGCCGTCGCCGATGTAGGTGAGAGCGGCACGACCTGAGCCGCGGATTTTTTCAGCCCAGGCGACTCCTGCTGCGATGGGAACCATCGTGCCAATATGGCTAATGAGTTGCGTGATTTTTTTTGGCCGGTAGCCCATATGGAAATTCCCGTCTCGACCAGCAGATGGTCCAGCTTCACGGCCAAAGAAGTGGGACATGATGCTGTCCGGGGGATGCCCTTTGGCCAGATGCGCCCCGCAGTTTCGGTGCATGGGAATGAGCCATTCTTCTTCGTGGAGACAGGATGCACTGGCTACACTCGATGCCTCATTTCCGCGCCCGAAAAATGCTGTTCCAGGAACATGACCGGAGCGGAAGGTTGAGTCGAGTGTTTCCTCGACGGCTCGAGTGAGTGAAATAAGGTAATGCAGGTGCATGCAAGTATTGCGATTAGGGGCAAGTGTGGAGTCTTCAATTGGATGCCAGCGGGCATTTAGGCCCATGACAGAAAGGTAGCGCTCTTTAAGGTCTTTGAAGTAGTCGAGACGACTTAAATCATCCCTCGTGACAGGTGTCCCAGTTGATTCGTTATGTAATCCATTCATATGATTATATCTCCAGCGGAATCGCTAGTCCGCTAAGCGAACTTTAACCCGTAAGCTAACAGGCCTATTATGTAAAATATAGAAGGTTGCCAGGAAACAACAAAGTAGTAGATGTTGGTTCGGTCCTTTGGCTAGTTCTGCGTTAGCCCCCTTAATCGTAAAATACCAACGGAAATAGACCAAACCTTTTTTTGGTAGGGTGCATAGAGTAAGGTGTTTCTTTGTAGAGTGGATGTAATTCACTGCCCGCTTCGATGGGATGGAGATATTAATAGATGAGTCTTCTTGTGGTCGGTTCTATGGCATTTGATTCTGTGAAAACTCCTTTTGGAGAGCGCGAGGACGCAATTGGCGGTTCAGCGACCTACTTTTCTGTTTCCGCGAGCTATTTCACTCAAGTTCGTCTTGTTGCAATCGTGGGAAGTGATTTTCCACAAGCTGAACTTGATTTTCTCTCTGATCGCAGGGTTGATCTTGCGGGTCTCGAGCGGAGTGAAGGAGAAACATTTAGATGGAAAGGAGAGTATGGGTATGATCTAAATACGGCGCATACTCTCGATACTCAACTTAATGTGTTTGAAGATTTCCGCCCACAGGTCCCGGCGGCGTTCAGCAAAAGTGAATTTGTATTTCTCGCGAATATTGATCCCGAACTCCAAGCTTCCGTGGTTGAGCAGGTTAAATCTCCTCGTCTAGTTGCCTGTGACACGATGAATTTCTGGATTGAGGGGAAGCGTGATGAACTGATAGAAACTTTCGGTATGGTTGACATGGTGGTGATCAACGAAGGTGAAGTTCGCGAACTTTCTGGTGACTCCAATGTGCTCAAGGGATCGCGCAAGATATTGGAAATGGGTCCTAAAACTCTTGTTGTGAAGCAAGGGGAGTACGGTGCACTTTTGATTCAGAAAGATTCAGTTTTTTCCGCTCCAGGTCTTCCTTTGGAGGAAATCTACGACCCGACCGGGGCGGGGGACACCTTTGCTGGTGGCTTTATGGGCTACATCTCATCGAAAGGAGATATGAGTTCTGGTGCACTTAGACGTGCTGTCATTTTTGGAAGCGTTATGGCTTCTTTTAACGTCGAATCTTTTAGCTATGATCGGCTAAAAACACTTACCCAGAGCGAGATCGAAGGGCGCTATCGCCAGTTCAGTGATTTGGCACATTTTGATCAACTCTAGTTTCACTTGGTGCATGGAAATGTCCCTTAGAATTATCGGTGGAAGTGCCAGAGGAAGG
The DNA here is from genome assembly GCA_018669005.1 of Nitrospinaceae bacterium. Taxonomy (NCBI): domain Bacteria; kingdom Pseudomonadati; phylum Nitrospinota; class Nitrospinia; order Nitrospinales; family Nitrospinaceae; species Nitrospinaceae bacterium. The sequence continues at coordinate 7,756 of JABJAL010000079.1, read as the reverse complement.
CGGCTGGCCTCTCCTCCGGGCAAAAATGTGCGACCCACGGGCGACAGGGTGCGTGAGGCGGTTTTCAATATTCTGGGGCAACGTTTCGAGGGCTGGTCTTTTATCGATGTGTGTGCCGGTAGCGGGGCTGTATCGCTTGAGGCAATCAGTCGAGGCGCCGAGCGGGTTGTTGCTCTTGAGTCGAACAAGGAGCGTTGCCGCCATATTCAGAATGAAGCAGAACGCCTTGATTTCAGCGATAGGCTCGATATTTGCCATGGAGACGCCAGGGGGGCTCTTTCGAATCTCCGTGAAGAGGGGGGCGCATCGTTTGACGTTGCTTTCGTCGATCCTCCCTGGGTCGAGGAAGGGCTTCGGCAGCAGATTTTGGATTTGCTTTTTCAGTCGCCCCCGCTTTGCGCACTGGCGGTGTGCGAGTTTTCAGTTGGTAAGGTTGAGCCGGATGTGCCCGAGGGAGCAAGGAAAATTCGTCGCGCGGACTATGGCAACACCTCTTTGGTTTTCCTTGAGGTGGCACCCTAGGGCGCGATGGAGGACTAATGAGCGGAGTTTATTCAGCGCAACATGCCGCTCATAGAGACGACCCCAACTTTTAGTGGTTGGCGCGGGTTTAGGTGCCCACATTTAGTGCCTTTTTTCCGGAATCTGGAAAAGCTGTGTAAAAACAATATCGAAGACGAAGGCTACCGGCACGGATAGGCGAAAATTTAGTATATCTTATTGATAATTAACGCATTAAATGTAGTGCTCCTTCATGGGGCAACTAGAACTAAGTGTCGGATTTTGGGGTGTTTAAGCTGCCGATACCGTCAGTTATCCACAACTTGTGAACACCTCGTGTGGCTAATGGTGACACCTCGCGCGATGTGCGGTGAACAGCTCGCTTGGCAAGCGGTGATTAGAGCCGCCCCCCGGGATAATAATAGTGATACCTCGCGGCGCGCACCAAAGAAATTTTTCCGCTCCACCCGGTTCACCTCCGGCGGCCTAGTGGCGGGTCCCGAGCCTGTGCCGAAGTGGAAAACGGGCCGCCCGTCTTGATGGAAATCTGACACGAACAAGCGCTGCGTCAGTATCGCTCGCCCAGCTTTTTAGAATGAGGAGCCTTCCCCCCATGCGCAAAGATTTCGACCTTGAAGGCAAAACAGCTCTCATCACAGGAGGCGGCACCGGTCTTGGCCGCGCCATGGCCCTTGCCCTTGCTGAGGCCGGAGCCGATATCGCCCTTGCGGCCCGGCGGGTGGACAAACTCGAAGAGGTCGCCTCCGAAATCCGCGCCCTTGGACGAGGTGCCCAGCCCATCGCGCTCGACCTCACCGACGATGAGTCACCCGCCGCCGCCGTTGCCGCCGCCGAGGCGGCCCTCGGGCCCCTCGATATTTTGGTTAACAACAGCGGCATCAGCGGCGCAGGTTGGGCCGCCGATCTTCCCCTTGAAGAGTGGGACCGCGTCTTCGCCACCAACCTCAGGGGCGCGTTTCTGATGTGCCAGGCCGCAGGCCGGGGCATGTGCGAGCGAGGCAGCGGTACTATCGTCAACGTCGCCTCGGTCGCCGGGATGGTGGGCATCAAAATGCTCTCGGCCTACTCGTCCAGCAAGGGCGGCCTCATCCAGCTCACCAAAACCCTCGCCCTCGAGTGGGCCCGCTCGGGCGTTCGCGTAAACGCTATTGCCCCCGGCTATTTTTTCACCGACATCAACCGCGACATGTTCACCTCAGAGGCTGGCGAGCGAATGATTAAAACCCACATTCCCATGGGCCGCGTGGGTGCGCCCGAGGAGCTAGAGGGCGCCGTCGTTTTCCTCGCAAGCCCCGCCTCGCGTTTCATGACCGGCTCGGTCCTTGTCATCGATGGTGGCCAGAGCGCCATGTAATTAAATTGAACCCCGGATAATTTTTTTTGATTACTTTAAGGAGAACTTCATCATGCCCTGGATCAGAACAGTGCCCGAGGATGAGGCAAGCCCCAATCTTCAGCGCTACTACAAGGCCTCAAAAGACCGCCGCGGTTTCGTGTCGAGCACGACCGAGATCATGAGCATCAAGGAAAACCACCTGCGCGCCAACCAATCCATGTTCGTCTCTTTGATGGAAGGGGCATCAGGGCTAACTCGGATCGAGAAAGAAATGATCGCCGTTAGAGTTTCGAGCGTGAATAACTGTTTTTACTGAAAGACCTCCCACGGGCAGGTGCTCGCGAAGCTCAGTGAAGACGTTAACCTCCCCGTAAGGGTCGAGGCGGGCGAATTTGACGGTCTAGATCCTAAAATGCAGGCCGTTCTCGCCTATGTCGAAAAGCTCACCCTGAATTTAAGCCAAATGACCGAAGCCGACCTTGCCCCTTTAAGAGAGGCGGGCCTTTCCGATGAAGACATCCTCGATGTCGTGCTCATCACCGGCTACTTCAACCACATGAACCGCATGGTCAGCGCCTTGGGCGTGGGCCTCCATCCCGAGCAGGCTGAAAAAGAGTCCGAGCTCAAGAGCCAGCGCGGGGCATAAGCACTTTATGGGGGTATTTAGATAAACAGATATTTTAACCCTATTACTATTTTCTTAATTTTTATTGTTTGCATCTCTCGCCATATCAGCTAAAACACACACACTAACTTTTGAACCGATTATTATCTGCCTCTGGCAGTTCAGCAATCCGCCCACCTAGCCAGCGCTTTTTTCCTGAAAGGCCTGGAAGTGGTGGCAAATAAATACGTTGATTTCGCTTAGTTGACTGAAAAAAAGTAAGGGAATTTATTTCAGAGTTGTTAAATTTAACCAATGGGAGTTTTCAGATGAAAAAGGGTTTAAATTATTTACTAGTTGCTTTCTTTGTTGCCGCAGGGCTGGCTCTTGCCCCGGTTGTGAGTAACGCCGCTACACTGTCCTTCGACCCCCCGGTCGCTACGGTAGTTCCAAACAGCGCCTTTGGTATGGGGGTAGGGGCCTCGGGCGATTTTAACAATGACGGCAACCTCGACTATGTCATCGCCCGCCATAGGAATTTTGATCCGTACACGAGGGTGACCCTCATGCTGGGGAACGGCGATGGCACGTTCTCCGCAGGAGCGGAGATACTCACCGGTTCCTCCGACCTCTACGGTTTAAAGGTGGGAGACGTCAACAACGATGGGAACCTCGACATCGTCACGGTCCACAACCATGCCAGGGCTGTCGCGGTCACGCTCGGCAACGGCGACGGCACCTTTGCTACCACTGTGGTTATGCCGGTGTTGCCGCAGGGTGGCCGCTCGGTTGGCCTCGGGGACCTCAACGGCGATGGTTATCTTGATATCATCGCGGGCAGCTCTTATAACCATACCTCTGTCCTGCTGAACAACGGCGACGGCACCTTCGGCGCCCCCACGAACTACGGGGACCCCATTTTCTGGGGCTCGACCGACATCGAGGTTGCCGACCTTGACGGTGACGGGGACAACGATGTGGTGTCAGCCGACGTCGGATCTGTCGACATTTACCTGAACGATGGCGCCGGCAATCTCACCAAAGGGCAGAGAATCTCGTCTGATGCTTGGTCGCTGGTGCTGGCTGACTTTGATGGCGACGGGAACATCGACTTGGCACACGCCGATGTGCATGAAGACGTGGTCAAGGTCTACGCTGGCAACGGCGACGGCACCTTTGGCGCTGTGGTGAACCATCCTGTGGGAGACTGGCCCGGTTCAGTTAAGGCGGCGGATCTCGATGGAGATGGCGTGCTGGACTTGGCGACGGCGAACTATTGGTCCAATAGCATTTCCGTTCTGCTGGGCGACGGGGTTGGCTCATTCGCCGCGGCCACGAGTCTCCCCGACCCCTTGGATCTCAGTGTAGTGCGTCTACCAGGCAACATCGATTTGGGGGACTACAACGGGGACGGCAAGCCCGATGTTTTTAACGCGAACTATGCATACAGAACCTTTTCGGTCATGCTCAACACCACCGAGTTTGCTGACCCCCAAGTTGACCTGGTGGTGGACATCAAGCCCGGCAGCGATAAAAACCCGATTAACTTAAAATCCAAGGGCGTGACCCCGGTGGCGGTGCTCTCGACCGAGGACTTTGACGCGAACACGCTCGACACCGCCTCGCTGGCGTTCGGCCCGGCCGGCGCTGCACCGAAAAAATGCCACGCCGAGGACGTCAATGAAGACGGCCTTGACGATCTGGTGTGCCATTTCCCGACACAGGATACGGGCATCGGCGAAGGCGATGAGAGCGCGGAGCTGAGCGGCGAAACGGAAGATGGAACCCCAGCCGTGGGCGAGGATTCGGTTAGTATCGTCCCGCAGAAGGGCAAGAAGTAGTAATTACGCTTAACCAGACAGTTCGGGAGGGGCCGCTTTTTGCGGCCCCTCTTTTTTTGTGCGGGTAATTTTTTGGGGAAACCTTTTTCGGCACTTTGCCTACAGCGCCACCGCCTCGCCGTTGATCTCGAGTACATCCTCAATCTCGACCGGGTTGCGGAGGGTCCATTCGGCAAAACAACCCCCCTTCGCATTCTTGGCGAGTTTGATGATTTGATCTTTAGGCGCATCGGAGTCGATGAATAAAAATGAGCGAAAGCCGGTGCACCCGCTCTCGACGGTGCCCTTTAACACCGAGCCTTTCAGGAAAAAATCGTATTCAATTCGGCATCGGGCTTTTTTAAACTCGATCTTCATCATGTGCGCGTACCGCGCCACCTGGGTGAGCAGTCAGAAGCCAACGCCAAGCGCAAAATAGTTGAGCGGCTGGGGGTACTCGCCGCCTCCGCCGAGGCGAGGGGGCTCATCGCAAAAAATTTCAAAATTCCCGCTCTTGCCGATTTTAAGCTGGCCCTTGCCCTCGATGGTTTCCATCTCGGCAACGATGGTGTTGGCATACCCCTGTTGGGGGTGCTCGGGCTTGTCGATGATGCGCTCGCCGGGAGTGGCGCTCTGGTCCGCCGGGGTGGTGGGTTTCGACATCAAGAATGCTCCTTGTTGTGAAATGTTCGTGCAAAAAAGATGGGCACATTTAGTGCCAGTATGTGCGTATTGGCGAATCATACATGAGCGAGCGGGGCTCTCGCGTAAAAATTAGGTAAAGACGGAGGGGCCTGCCCCTACAGTCCCCGAGGGCTCTAGGGGATGTGCTAATCCGGGGCAAACATGGGGAAACTCCCCAAAAATCTGTATTTTGCGCAATAACCACTTGACCCGGAGGCCAAAATTGCCGATATGTATTGCAACACGCTGGCTGTGGGCCCTACGGGGTTGTATGAAGGAGCCTGGCTGGTTTTTTTATGAAATGGAGCAAGACCTTGAAGAATAAAGCGATGCCGTTTGATAAGTTCAAGAGGAGGAACACGGGCGTGAGTGGTGCGCCCGAACGGTCGCTGGCGACTTAGGAGCCAAATCGAGGTTGCGCCTGCCCGCACACGATGCGCGGCGGGAACCCAAAATTAAATTTTGATCCTAAGGAGCTTAATAAGATGCCTGCTAGTAAGCCAAAGAAAAAATCACCCGCGCCAAAGGGCGCATCACCCAAGAGTAAATCGAAATCAAACAACAGTGTACGAATATTCGACACCACCCTCCGCGATGGCGAGCAGTCGCCGGGTTGCGCCATGGACCGGTTTCAAAAAGTCCAGATGGGCCTCCAACTTGAAAAGCTGGGGGTGGACATCATCGAGGCGGGCTTTCCCATCGCCTCGAACGATGAATTCGAGGCCGTAAGAGATGTCGCCAAGGCGGTGAAGAAATCCATTGTCGCCGGGCTCTCGCGCTCGGAGCGCGGCGATATCGACCGCTGCTGGGAGGCGGTGCGCCACGCCAAAAAACCGCGCATCCACACCTTCATCGCGACGAGTGACATTCACCTCAAATACAAGCTCAAGATGAGCCGCGCCGAGCTTTTGAAGGAAGTGCGGCAGCAGGTCCGCCATGCGCGCAAACTTTGCAAAGACATTGAGTGGAGCGCCGAGGACGCAACGCGTGCGGACTGGGATTTTCTCATCGAGGTCGTGAAAATTGCCATTGATGAGGGCGCGACGACGATCAATTTGCCCGATACGGTTGGCTACACGGTGCCTTCTGAGTTTCGCCGTTTTTGGGAGCATATGTTCGAAAAAATTCCCAACTATGAGGGAGTGGTCTTCAGCGCTCACTGCCACAACGATTTGGGCCTTGCCATCGCCAACAGCATCGTCGCCGTCGAGTGCGGGGTGCGCCAGGTTGAGTGCACGATCAACGGTATTGGTGAGCGGGCGGGCAACGCCTCGCTCGAAGAATTCGTCATGGCGCTTCAAACGCGAAAGGACATTCTCGATTTTAAATCTCGCGTGAAGACAAAGGAGCTCTACCCGACTAGCCGTCTTCTCACCTCGATGACGGGCGTGCCCGTTCAACAGAACAAGGCCATCGTCGGCAAGAACGCCTTTGCCCATGAGGCGGGCATCCATCAACACGGCGTTATCTCAAATGCCATCACCTACGAGATCATGACGCCGCAGTCGGTGGGTCGCCCCTCGAACACACTTGTCCTTGGCAAGCATTCGGGCCGCGCAGGGATTCGCCAACGCTACGAGCAGCTTGGCTTCAAGATGAACCGCGAGGAAATCTCGGCCATCTATCCACGCTTCATTGATTTGGCCGACCGGAAAAAAGAGATTTACGATGAGGACTTGATTGCCCTTCTTCAAGAGAATCGGGCCGATTCGGGCCAGAGCTACTATGAGCTCGACGCGCTCCAGGTTTCGAGCTCAACCGGCTCGCAGCCCGGCTCGATGGCCACCGTCCACCTCCGCGAGGGCGATGAGGTGCATACCGAGGTTGGAAGGGGCAATGGCCCTGTCGATGCTGTGCTCGACGGAATTAACATCATTACCGGCAACCGAAGCCGTCTTGCCGACTTTACGGTCAACTCCGTCACCCGAGGGCGCGACGCGCTGGCCGAGGTGAATCTTCAGGTTGAGTTCGAGGATGGCACCCAAATAGCGGGCCACAGCACGAGCCCCGACACCGTCGAGGCCGCCGCGAAGGCTTTTGTCTCTGCCATCAACAAGTACAAGTTGACCCAGGAGTTGAAGAAAAAGGCGCCTAAATCCAGAAAAGGCAAAAAACCGCCAGAGGATCTCCGAGGCGTCTAGTTTTTTAATGATTTTGATCCAATCAGGCGGGGCCCAGCGCGGGCCCCGCTTTTTTTTGGCCGCATTTTTTTGTTGGAACATAGTCTTGTAGAATCTTGATGTACGCCTTTTTCTTGAACGTAGAGGGAAATTCCCGTGAACGAATTGAGTCGCCCCTGGCCCGCCACCCGAGAGATTGCCCGCCTCATCGCCAATGCCGATCCGAATGCCATCGGCGCTGTGGCACGCGCGCGCTCGCGCGACGCCGTGGTGGACACCCTGGGCGTCACCCTCGCCGGGATGGGGGACGACAGCGCCCGCCTGGCGCTTCGGCTGGCGGTGGAGGAGGGCGGAAACGGCGTGGCAACTGTCTTGACGGGCGGCGAGAAAACCAGCGCTACCTGGGCCGCATTTGTGAACGGGGTGGCAGGGCATGCGCTCGACTATGACGACGTTGATTTCGTGATGACCGGGCATCCGAGTGTCACGCTAGTGCCCGCGCTCATTGCGCTTGCCGAGGAGCGTCATTTGGGAGGCGCGGCGGTTCTTGCTGCCTACGCCGTGGGATTTGAGCTTTTGCACACCCTTGGCCGTGCCATTCTTCCTCAGCACTACCGCCGGGGTTTCCACGCCACGGCCACGCTCGGCTCGGTCGGGGTGGCGGGGGCTT